>NZ_VHOP01000044.1:0-52410 GCF_008704325.1 Acetobacter sp. DmW_125128
CAGATACGAGAAAACAGCAACGTCGTTCCTCGCCATCATCCACATCGCTGCCGCAGCAGACTGGATCAAGTCCTAACAGGCCCTAATATTATCATAATCTACACCGCCCATATTTTCGACCGACACAAGATATGTAGATCTCACATGATAAGCTGCCTCGTAACCATACTCCGATATTGATGCAATATGCGATTCAATGGCCAAATTTTCAAAAAATTGGAAATTTATTTCTCCAAACATTTTATTTTCTGAAAAATTCTCATGAACACTTTTAAAGCCCAATTGCTTTAATTTATCTTGAGAGCAAGAGCTTGGTTCACAAAATATAACAGCAGAATATTTTTCCAAATATTTTTTTGCTTTTTCTACTGCATCCTGAGTATTTTCTGCATGTGTTAATTCAAGAGAACAGCATAGAATATCACCTCCTGCACTAATACTCTCTTCATCATTTATCGATACAATATTTACCACCTTATCCTGTAAAAAATTATGGAGTATGTTTTTTATATTTATACCCGAATCAATAATAGTTACAGATAGTTTTTTGGGGTTCATGAGTATACTCCCACTCAATCTCTCGAGATATTATTCCCTTCATATGTAAAATAGAATCAAGAAAATAGGAATACCTTGCTATCATTTTAACAGGGCTCTCAAGATGATGAGGTCATAACAATCACACAACACAGTAACTATTTTATCCATGAAAAACCTATTATTTTACCTTTTAAAAAGCACAATATAGACTTTTCTCATAACTAATTGTACGTTAAATATAATATTTTGGAGGTGTTCATGTTTTTTTTAGATAAGTTTGGAAATTTATCTGGGTGGCAACAAATTTTCAAACAGATACAGGAAGATGACGATCAGTCTGATTGGCTTCTGTTGTCTACTCATAAGTATTTTATATGCTTTGCTGGTGGAGATGACCCTTTCCTTGGCGAATACAATGCAGACAAAAACTACAATTTTGTCTTCACAAAAAAAGGAAACGATCTTTCTGTAAGTCAAAGCACTATAGAAAAATATCCTGATTATGATTTTAGTAAAATTACCATTTCAAAAATAGATCAAAATTTTCATGTTTCATTAAAAATTGGTGATCGCTTTTTAACAGCTTTCCCCAATGGAATAGTGAGACCTGAAGGAAATATCGTTCAAAATTGGGAAACTTTCCGCATTATTCCGTTAAAATATGCGAAACTTATTTCAGATTCTATGGGCAGTTCAGCAGCTTGGGCGACCCAAAATGATATCATACTTGATTGGGTTACCCTACAAGGATGGGGACAAGAAAAAATTGACATTATTGGACAGACATCTGAAAATCCAAGCAATGTAATTACAAATATATTCTCTTCTCCTTATGGCAGACTTGGCAATAATTTAATCCAATATATGAATATTATTCTTATTGGACTATTTTTAAAATCAAAAAACATAAGTTTATTTAAGCTTAGTGGTTTCCCGCTACAAGGAAACTTTCAAATTGCTGATACCAAAATATCTATACAAGAAAATACCGAAACAGATAGCGTTCTCAATTCGCCCACTCCAAAATTAACCGGCAATTTCTATGCAGCCAAAGGGTTTGAAGCTGTTTTCGGGCAAGCTTCGGACCAAACGCTTATGCAATGCGTATCCACAATATCCAAATTGCTTCCTTTAGAAAACAATAGCTGCTCGTTTGATCCTGCTCGCACTCTGCTAATGCACATACGTAGCGGTGATATCTTCACGCCTGAGAGTGGTGTTCATTCTTGGTATGCGCAGCCCCCTGCTGCCTTTTATATTAAAGCTGCACAAGATGCTGAGAAGTTTGGAATAGATAATGTTCTCATCATTACAGAAAACCATTTAAATCCTACGGTAGATTTTCTTGTAGAAGAGTTACCTAAATATGGCTTTAAAGTATCGGTTCAATCTGAATCTATTACTCGGGACTTTTCAGCTCTCCGGCAAGCAAAATACTTAGTTAAATCCAATAGTACGCTCTCAGAAATGGCCGCAATGTTTTCTGACTCCATACGTTATCTATGGTGTTTTGAAAAAATTAGTAGCCAGTTTGGGCAAGGAGATATGGTCGCTTCAATCATAGCTCTTATGCCCCGTATTTTCCGCCTAAAGAAAATGCATTGTATCATTGGCTACGACATTACAAATCGGGCAACACCTATGGGTCTGTGGACAATGACACCGGAGCAATACGCGTTGCTGACAGAACTACCTCCAGAAAATATCAAGCTGAAAAATGCTTATGATCTAGAGTAGTTATATAAAACTCCCCAGGACTATGTAGAAATACAAAGCCCTGGGGATATCACAAAATATTACTTACGAATTGCATCAATGTGCATCAAAAACCAATCGTAAGTTTCTTCAATACCATCTTTTAAGGTAATTTTTGCTTTCCAGCCCATATTATTCAACCGCGAAACATCCAAAAGTTTACGTGGTGTTCCATCCGGCTTTGTCGGGTCTGTTAAAATTTGTCCTTTAAACCCAGTAATTTCCCCCACAAGACTAGCCAACTCTAGAATCGAAATATCACTTCCGGTTCCTACATTAATATGGCTCAACATTGGATGTGTATTTGCCTGATAAACATCTTTGGGTAAATCCAGCACAAACAAGCTGGCTTCTGCCATGTCATCAACATGCAGAAACTCTCTCCGTGGCGAGCCACTTCCCCAAACAACTACTTCTGGAGACTGATTGCGAGTGGCCTCGTGGAACCGCCGGATCAGTGCTGGCATGACATGGGAATTTTCTGGATGAAAATTATCACCCGGTCCATACAAATTGGTCGGCATCACAGAACGATAATCTACGCCATACTGGCGATTATAACTCTCGCACAGTTTGATGCCTGCTATTTTTGCAATAGCATAGGGTTCGTTTGTAGGTTCCAAAACACCAGTCAGAAGCTCAGCTTCTGACATGGGCTGGTGGGCTTCGCGTGGATAAATACATGAAGAACCCAATTGCAGAAGAGATTTTACCCCAACTTGAAAAGCCTGATGAATAACATTGCTTTCAATCATCAGGTTTTCATAGATAAACTCAGCCGGGTAAGTATTATTAGCATGAATACCCCCAACCTTAGCTGCTGCAAGAATAACCGTATCTGGCTTTGCTGTAGACATAAATGCACGTACAGCAGCTTGATCAGTTAAATCCAACTCAGAATGTGTTCGGGTTATAAGCTCAATCTCTTCCCCCGCTTTTTGTCTGAGCTGAAGTTTCTGCAGAATGGCGTTACCCACCATTCCTCTGTGGCCAGCAACATATATCTTACGCATTTATTTATTGTCTTCCACACTGACAGGTAGGTCCAGACCGCGCTCCTTTAACACCACATGTCGATATGCGGCCTTCAGGTCATCAGCAACCATTTCAGAACACATTTCCTGAACAGTGATTTCTGGCACCCAACCCAGCTTTTCTTTTGCTTTTGTCGGATCCCCCAGCAAAGTTTCTACTTCAGCTGGACGGAAGTAACGCGAATCAATTCGCATGATCACGTCACCAACTTTTACTGCTGGTGCTTTATCACCTTTAACTTCAGCAACACGCGCCACTTCATGCACGCCTTCACCGCTGAATTCCAAGGCAATACCCAGTTCTGCCGCTGACCAGATAATAAACTGGCGCACAGAATACTGTACCCCTGTTGCAATTACAAAATCATCTGGCTGCTCTTGTTGGAGCATCATCCATTGCATGCGCACGTAATCTTTTGCATGCCCCCAGTCACGCAGACTGTTGATATTCCCCATGTACAGGCATTTTTCCAGACCAACAGCAATATTGGCCAGCCCACGCGTAATTTTGCGTGTTACAAATGTTTCACCACGACGCGGGCTTTCATGGTTAAACAAAATCCCGTTACAGGCATACATATCGTAAGCCTCACGGTAATTTACGGTAATCCAGTAAGCGTACATTTTAGCCACAGCGTAGGGGCTGCGCGGATGGAAAGGTGTTGTTTCCTTTTGCGGTGTTTCCTGCACCAACCCGTATAGTTCAGATGTAGATGCCTGATAAAAACGCGTTGTTTTACCCAATCCTAGAAAGCGAATGGCTTCTAGCAACCGAAGCGTCCCCATTGCATCCACATCTGTAGAATATTCTGGCATTTCAAAACTCACCGCCACATGAGACTGTGCGCCGAGGTTATAAACCTCATCTGGCTGCACGTCTGACAAAATGCGCGTGAGATTAGAGGTGTCCGTCAAATCCCCATAATGCAGCTTTAGGCGGCTATTCCCAATATGCGGATCCTGATAAATGCCGTCCACTCGGGCTGTATTGAATAAAGAAGCACGGCGCTTGATACCATGTACTTCGTAACCTTTCCCCAGAAGAAATTCAGCAAGATAAGAGCCATCCTGCCCAGTAACACCCGTAATCAAAGCGCGCTTTGTCATATACTCAGTTCCATTAACACAAATACCATTTTGATTAAGGCACTCTAACGCTATAAATGTTTAAAAACCATACGCCAGACCAAAAATTTAATATCAAAAAAAATTTTCCCCTCACCTACAATGCTTTAAAATTATCTATTCACATAAGGCATCCTAATATTATGCAAAATATCATTCAGCATCCTTAGTGGCTGACAATAATGCCCCTAACTCCATCATAAAATTGTTTTTTATTAAAACAAAAATCTAAAAACTCTTAATAATATCTGTACTATATTGTTTTTCTTGATAAGAAAAACCTATGCGCCCCTCTAATGATGGAATCCTAATATGCAGAATGCGCGTGTCAGGCCAGATAGAAACACCTCTACAATCATGTAGGTTATCATGCACTCAAATGATACTCACCTTTAAACCCACTATAATTCAGGTGTAAAATGATTAGAAAAGCAATACTATATTCCATACCATTTATTTTATTTCATTCTTACGCCAATGGCCAAGAAACATTGCACCACAACATAGATAACGCAAACGCCTATTACTTTGGATTTAAAGGTGATGGAAGCCAAAATGATGAATTTGTACTTGATAACATTTATGCAAGCAACGTAAATCACTCAAATATTGAGATTCCTAGATCAGTAAATTGGCCGGGCAGAAATTCAAAATGGGTTCCTCATTTTCCGTTAGGAACAACCAGATTTGTAAATGTTAATGGGTTTGTAATTAATCCAACCAATTTGACCGACCCCGTCTCTAGCATAAACGCCCTGAATTTTGGTGATGGTGTTACAAGTTTCACAGCTGGCACAAACTGGGATGGGCCAAGGCTAAGGTTTTCCAGATCCAATATCAAAAATGATCCAAGTTGGACGCCCATGATCACGTTCGATCAAATGAATGATGGTCCATCAAGAAACCAACAGGGATCCGAAGTGATGCGTATTATGGCCACTTCTACACCCAACAGTTCCGGCAATATGAATGGTTTAAGAACATACCTCCGTTCAAGCGGCCATAATTACGCAGGAAGTTTTGATGTAAACCATTGGAGCAATACGCGTGCGTACGGAACAAATTGGGTGTGGGATAATATTCAGGAATTTGCCATTGTTACCCCTTTTGTATGCCCATCAGATTCCAGCGGAGATGGGGCGATATGCACAGAATATGATGAAAACGAAATAGATTTTGCCGGCGCTGGCCCAGAAAAAGATGTAACTGCATACGACCCATCAAGAGCCGTCAAAAAAATATTTGGCGCAGGTATCAGTTATAACGGAATGCAGCTGAATGATCCCAATTCATCATGGGCTGCAAATAAATCATACAGAATATATCAGATTATCATCGTCAAAGATTCACACAACAAACCCTATATGTTCCAAGCGCTCCCATCATCATGGGTGCCGGGAAGAATGAGCCCCCATAACACGGACAAAACTGGCCCAACAAAACCTCTGTGGACATTTGGCACCGGAGATAAAATTGTTGATGGCAACATAACATGGACAGGTTTAGGACCATTCCGGTTCGATCTTGGCACTGTCTTAAAATTTTCTGGTGCAAATGATCCCGAGAAAGGTTGGGTGACACGCTTCGGGACACTTCTCGAAACAGACACCATCTGGTGTTATAATGCTCTCATTGATTTTTCGACGGCCAAATTTGATCCTTCTCTACCTTACAAAGTCAATATGCGTGTACAGCCAGACACATATTTAGATTTAACTGACAAAGCGACAGCAGCAACACAGAATTTGCATCTCTTAGGCTACTCAAGCTCTGACAATGCTTTGGATTATAAAGTCAAAAAAACAACCGTGCTGTCCGTGTCGGATAACGGTATTATCAAATCAAACGGACTATTGTCCAACGCCATCAAGTCTGCGCCAAGATCCAGCACATCAAGGTGCAGTCCGGGTAATTTTTACGATGATACGCGGTATCATTACTATTGCGTAGCTCCGAACAACTGGAAACGCGTCGCGTGGGATTCAAAGCCTTGGTAATGTAAATAATATGCCGTTTTCCCTCCTTCTGTTTTAAGGGAAAGCGGCATAAAAATAGTATCTCAGAGTGTGCTTTTTTAATTCTGTGCACATTCAGCAGAACATCATCTAGCTTACTGTTATTATTTCTTGTGCGCCCAAAATTCCTGCTATAGCTGATAAATCTCTATTAAAAAATCAACATGATAATAACGTTTTAGAAATACACGACTCTCTTGCTCTGCCAAGAAAAACAACATATCATTTCGGAATAGATACTATATTCACTGACCTACACCTTGAGGGAAAGATTGTCATATGCGCATCCCGAAGCCCATGTGCAAAACTAGGATAAATGTTTTTTGCGCCTTACTCCTTTCTTTCGCATATAGTTCAAGGTGTCTTGCTGCTGATACGGCTCCAGCAATAGATACCGGTGACACAGCATGGATGCTAACCAGCACCGCCTTGGTGCTGATGATGACTATCCCTGGTCTGGCCCTGTTTTATGCGGGCATGGTGCGTAAGAAAAACGTGCTGGCAACGCTTATGCAATCCTTTGCTCTGTGCTGCATTATCTCCATTGTGTGGATGGTAGCTGGATACTCCCTTGCCTTCACTACAGGCACCCCTTGGATTGGCGGCTTTGGCCGCATGTTTCTGAATGGCATTGGCGCCAACATTCACAACGGCGCGGATATTGGTTTCACGCTTGGCGCAGATTCTCCCAACGCCACAACCATGACCATTCCTGAGAGCATCTTCATGATGTTCCAGATGACATTCGCCATCATCACCCCGGCTCTGATCTCTGGTGCATATGCTGAACGCATGAAGTTCAGCGCCATGTGCGTGTTCTCCATCATCTGGTCTCTGATTGTATATGCTCCTATCGCACATTGGGTCTGGAGCCCTATTGGTTGGCTGGGTGGCCTTGGCACGGCAGATTTCGCTGGTGGTACAGTCGTGCATATCAATGCGGGTGTTGCCGGTTTGGTGTGCGCTCTGGTGCTTGGCCGCCGTAAAGGTTACGGGCAGGATGATCTCTCCCCCTTCAACCTGACATATGCCGTTATTGGCGCTTCCCTACTGTGGGTTGGTTGGTTTGGCTTCAACGCTGGTTCTGCTGTGGGCGCTAATGGGCGCGCAGGTATGGCTATGGCTGCCACCCAGATTGCTGCTGCTGGTGCTGGTGTCTCCTGGATGTTGGTTGAATGGCTGCGCTCCGGCAAACCCACTGTACTGGGTGTCATTTCTGGTGCTGTAGGTGGTCTGGTGGCTATTACGCCGGCTGCTGGCTTTGTTCTGCCGGGTAGCGCCCTGATTATCGGTCTGATTACTGGCGTTGTCTGCTACTGGGGCGCCACATCCCTGAAGCACATGATGGGATATGACGATAGCTTGGATGCCTTTGGCGTGCATGGTGTAGGCGGTATTGTTGGCGCCCTGCTAACTGGCCTGTTCGCTTATGGCCCGCTTTCTGCAACGGATTCAAATCCCTCCGGCATTACGGGTTCTGTGCATCAGCTTATTGTTCAGTCAGAAGCTGTGCTCGTCACCATTGTATGGTGTGCGGTTGTGTCCTTCATCATCCTAAAAGTGGTTGATCTGGTTATCGGCCTACGCGTTACACCGGATGAAGAACTGGAAGGTCTGGATATGTCCCTGCATGGGGAACGTATTAACGACTGATCCTTCTGCAAGCACACTTTAATTCCAGCTTTTATACAAAGCCCTCTCCCAGCTATTCGGGAGGGGGTTTTTGTTTTTCTCATAAAAATATCATCACCCATTCATTTCAACGCCACAGTTTGCGATAATATTTTTTGGGAATAAAAAACGGCATCGGGTCGTTTTTTGATTCGTCCCTTTGCATGAGGTTTTATTTTATGAACTTTTCTGCACGTACTGGCTTGGCTGCGTTACTACTTGGTTGCGCAACTGCTCTTTCCGCTCCTAGCGCCCATGCACTGACGGCTAAGGAATGCCACGCAAAATTCAAAGAAGCCAAAGCGGAAAACACGCTTAACGGCCAGACATTTAAAGCATTTAAGGCTGCCAACTGTGATGCCACCACGGCAGAGGCTGCTCCAGCCGCAGCCAACAAACCGACAGAAACCACACCAGAAGCTACCAAACCGGCGGCGCCTACTGCTGTAAGTGCTTCTGGTGCAACCTTTCCTTCTGCGGTCGATCCTCAGTATTCCAAGCTCAGCGCAGGTAAGGCCCGCATGAAAACCTGCCTGGATCAGTACCACACCAACAAATCCAGCAATGCCAATGGCAACATGAAATGGATTCAAAAAGGTGGCGGCTATTACAGCGAATGCAACAAGCGCCTGAAAGGCGAATAATCTAAAAGTTTGAGGCAGGAGAAATCATCTTCTGCCTCTCTTTTTTATATTAACGGCGTACCTGCTGTGCTGGCATCACATACAGAGTATGTGTGCGGTAAGATATCCAGACACGATGCGCGGCAAACCAATCTGATCCTAAAAGCATATCTACAGTATCATGCACGGGGGCAACTGTAAGAACCGGAGATTTTTCCTGTTCCTGCCCAATCTGAAACAAATGAAATTTATGCCAGTGATAAATCTGCTGATGCCCATCTACTCCGGTTGTCATCCCACCCGGATCAGCCGCCAAGGCTTGGCGAGAAACACCAATACGCTCAGCCGCACCAATTGAGACAATGCGAGATCGCGCCCCACTATCCACCAGTGCCTTAAGCTTTGTGCCGTCTAGTGTAACTTCCGCCACCACCCGCTGGCCTGCTGCCTGTAACGGCACTGCCCGATAAATGTAACGCCAGCCTTCTGGGCCATTGCAATCTGCTGAAGTGGCAGACCAGAAAGACAGCGTCCCGCCCGCCACATTAAATTCCACATCATAGCGAGAGAGCAGATCCCCCCCCATAAGGCCCTCTACTTCAGGCTCAGTTTGTGGAACTGCGGGTAATGTATCTACCGGAATGGAAACAGGCCCAAACTCGACATTCTGCGCACGAAAGGATTTTACAATCGCATTGGGTACAATCCGCCCTATTCCCCCAGTGCCCCGCACAACCGTGTGCACGCTTTTATCCCGCTGGGCGGCGAAAAGTGAGGCAGCCTCTGGTGAAATAAGGCTTCCCTCCGAACCTGTATCTACAATCATGCTGACAGCATGCCCATTAACGCTTACAGGAATGTTCAGAAAACCCTGATCATTCCGTAACGCCACACGCGCTACCAGTTTATGGCACCCATCTGCCGCATAAGCTGGAGAAATACCACCAAACGGCACACTGGGCCCGCCACCTATTATTAAGGCGCAAGCAACTATTTGGCGTTTCATGCCAGCTCCCGCGCAAAACGGTCTGTCGCATTCAGCAACGCCGTTAAAATACCGGGCTCGAACAACGCATGGCCTGCGGCGTCAATCAATTGAAAATCGGCTTCCGGCCATGCTTTATGCAAATCCCACGCTGTGCGTACTGGCGTTGCCATATCGTAGCGCCCTTGCACAATCACTGTAGGAATATGGCGAATACGCCCTACATCCTGAATAAGCTGGCCCTCTTCCAACCAGCCCCCATGCACAAAGTAATGGTTTTCAATACGAGAGAAGGCAAGCGCGTAATCAGCCTCATCATGCTGCGTTTCCATTTCTGGGCATGGCAACAAAGTTAAGGTGCGCCCTTCCCACAAACTCCAAGCCCGCGCAGCTTCCAAACGAATGGCGGGATTATCTGATGTCAGACGCTTGCGGTATGCAGCCATCATGTCCCCCCGCTCTGCGGGCGGAATAGGTGCTAGAAAATCTTCCCACTTATCGGGGAAAAGCCAAGAGGCGCCTTCCTGATAATACCACAGCAATTCGGCACGCCGCAGGGTAAAGATACCGCGCAGCATTAGCGCAGTTACGCGGTTCGGATGTGTTTCGGCATAAGCCAGTGCGAGCGTAGAACCCCATGAGCCACCAAATACAGCCCATTTTTCTATCCCGCACATTTCTCTCAGACGCTCAATATCCGCAACCAGATGCCACGTTGTGTTTGCTTCCAACGAAGCATGAGGAAGCGAACGGCCACATCCACGCTGATCAAACAGCACAATACGGTAACGCGCCGGGTCAAACAACCGCCGTTGAGAAGGTGAGCAACCCCCACCTGGGCCACCATGCAAAAATACAACCGGCATACCATCGGGGTTGCCACACTGCTCCCAATAAATCTGATGCCTTTCCCCCGTATCCAGATAACCATGAGCATAGGGTTCGATTTCGGGCCACGGTGCACGCAACGCCTGTATCATGCCGGTGTGTTCCTTATTTTGCATTCTGGGCTCATTGTGCACGCGGATGCGCCCGCGTCCAGACATCCAGCAAGCGGGCCTCATCTGCCAGTGTGTAACGCTGTGTGGTGGAAAGGCTGGCATGCCCAAGCAATTCCTGAATAACACGCAAATCTGCCCCACCTTCCATCAGATGGGTTGCAAAAGAATGGCGCAAAGCATGCGGCGTTACGTAATCTGGCAAGCCAGAAAGATGCCGCCATTCTCGCATGGCTTTTTGGGCTATGGCGGGCTGGAGCCGCTTGCCTCTTATCCCTACAAAAAGCGGTGCATCTGGGGTTGGGGCTGGGTGCCGCCCGCGCCATGCTTCCAGCGCTTGCTGCACAACAGGCAGCACCGGCACAAGCCGCTCCTTGCCGCCTTTACCCAAAATACGCAGCACGTTACTGCTGCGCATTACGTCCAGATCTGCAATATTCAGGTTCAAGGCCTCGGAAATACGCAAACCGCATCCATATAAAAGTAGAAACAACGCCGCATCTCGCTGCTGTTCCATGGGCGTATGTGCCAGATCAGAAATATCTTCTGGAGCCGCCAAGGCCTGATCTTTAGCCAAAGGCCGCGGCAGAGGCTTTTTGGTGCGCGGTGTGCTGAGCAACTGGATAGCCGGGTTTTCCACCCCTTGCCTGCGGGCCAGATACTTAAAGAAAGACCGCACAGCAGAAACACGGCGTGCACGTGTGCGGGTAGCCTGATCTGATGATGTTTTGCGGGCTGTTGGTTTACTGGCCTCGGCTTGCTCATAAGCCAGCCATGCACGAAAATCCCGCAAGCTGATTAAACCCAAGCCGACCATATCTGGCAAACCATCCAGATGGGTGGTCATAAACCCTAAAAAACGAGCCAGATCGCCTTGGTAAGCTTCAATTGTCAGGGGAGATGCCTGCTTTTCTACAGCCATCCACTCCAGAAATTTCTGAACAGCTTCTTCAGCAGTCATGATCTTCCTCTATCGGGCAGAAAGCTTTGTACGCTTTTTCTCCCCTGTTCTTTTCCTGTAGGCAGCATTACAACCAAATCCTGATGGCGCAGAAACCTTTTTCCCATATACCTTTGCAGGATTCTGGCAACTTAACGGCCAGCACTTCTGGCACTACACGCATTTCCGTGCTGCTCCCCATGCCTTTTGCTGGGCCTTTTGATTACCGCGCACCAGTAGATATGGATCTGCAACCCGGTGATATCGTTGTCACCCCCTTAGGTAAGCGGCAGGAAACCGGCGTGGTGTGGGATACAACATCTTCGCTCCCTGCCGATCTGGCCCCACCGGCCACAGAAAAAAAGGTAGATGCGGCCCGCCTGCGTCCGGTTGTCTGTCGGCTGGATCTGCCTCCACTATCCGCTGAATTGCGCCAATTCATAGATTGGGTTGCTGCTTACACCCTCACCCCTCCGGGTATGGTGCTGGCCATGACCTTACGGCTGCATATGCGGGCAGCCCCTATCCCTACTATGGGGTGGGCTTTGGCAGAAAATCCTGATTTGGAGGCTTTACGCCTTACGCCTGCACGCCAAAAAGTGTTGGACCTTCTTGCTGATGGGAACCATCGCACCACCACAGATATTACCAATGCCACAGGTGTAAGTGCTGGTGTAGTGAAGGGACTTGCCAATACAGGCGTGCTGCGCCCTGTTTCCTTGGGGCCAGAACGCCCGTTTGGCCACCCTGATGCACATTATAACCCGCCTATCCTAGAAGGGGAGCAACAGAGCGCAGCTATGGCTCTGCGCCAAACTGTTACGGAAAACCGTTTTTCCGTAACCCTGCTGGAAGGGGTGACTGG
The DNA here is from genome assembly GCF_008704325.1 of Acetobacter sp. DmW_125128. NCBI lineage: Bacteria > Pseudomonadati > Pseudomonadota > Alphaproteobacteria > Acetobacterales > Acetobacteraceae > Acetobacter > Acetobacter sp. DmW_125128. The sequence continues at coordinate 12,552 of NZ_VHOP01000044.1, forward strand.
CTCTGGTAAAACAGAAATCTATCTGGAAGCCATTGCAGCCTGTCTAGAACAGGGCAAACAAGCCCTTATTCTTCTGCCCGAAATTGCACTTTCCGCCCAATGGATGGAACGTTTTTCCCGACGCTTTGGTGTGCAACCTGCTGTGTGGCACTCCGAAATTGGGCAACGCGCACGTAGGCTCACCTGGCTTGGCGCAGCAGATGGCTCTGCCACTGTGATAGTCGGCGCCCGTTCTGCTTTATTTCTGCCCTTCCATAACCTCGGCCTGATTATTGTAGATGAAGAGCACGAAGCCCTGTTCAAGCAGGAAGAAGGCGTTATCTACAATGCCCGCGATATGGCCGTAGTGCGAGGGCGGCTGGCACGTTTTCCGGTTGTTGTGGTTTCCGCCACGCCCAGCTTGGAAACACTGGCAAATGTAGAAGCTGGCCGGTATCGGCATCTGGTTCTACCCACCCGGCACGGAGGAGCACAACTGCCAGAAACCCGCGTGCTGGATTTGCGCGACCATCCTCCACCCAGAGGGCTTTTTCTCTCACCCGAGCTGGTGGAAGATATTGGCGCCACGCTGGAACGGCAGGAGCAGGTTATGCTGTTTCTCAACCGGCGCGGCTATGCCCCCCTTACCCTTTGCCGATCCTGCGGGCACCGTATGGAGTGCCCGCATTGCACGGCATGGCTGGTGGAACACCGCAACCGCAAGGTGCTTTCCTGCCATTATTGCGATCATACAGAACCTATGCCCCCCGCATGCCCGCAATGTGGATCAGACCACAGCCTGACCGCCATAGGCCCCGGTATTGAGCGGATTACGGAAGAAGCCCGACAGTTGTTCCCCGATGCGCGCTTGCTGGTGATGTCTAGCGATACGCTTGGAGGCCCAGCCGCCACAGCGGAAGCCGTGGCCAAAATCTCGCGCCGGGAAGTGGATCTGATTATCGGAACGCAGATTGTTGCCAAAGGATGGCACTTTCCGCACCTCACTCTTGTTGGGGTAGTGGATGCAGACCTTGGGCTTGGTGGGGCAGACCTACGGGCTGGGGAACGCACCATTCAGCTTTTGCATCAGGTGGCGGGGCGAGCAGGCCGTGCATCCTCACCCGGTCGGGTTATTCTGCAAAGCTATACACCAGAACATCCGGTAATGCAGGCGCTGCTTTCGGGTGATTTTGATGCCTTTATGCAGCAAGAAGCTGCACAGCGTAAGCCGGGTTTTTGGCCCCCTTACGGGCGGTTGGCTGCCTTAATTGTAAGTGCAGATACACCTGTTGCCGCAGATGAAGCCGCAGCCCAACTGGGCCGCACTGCCCCTTATGGAGAAGGCATACAGGTGCTTGGCCCTGCCCCAGCCCCGCTGGCTGTATTACGCGGGCGGCACCGTAGGCGGCTGCTATTGCGCACGCACCGCAATATTGCGGTACAGCCTATCCTGCGCCGCTGGCTAGGCATGGTAAATCTGGCCAGAAACGCCAAAGTGGACGTGGATATAGACCCCGTTTCTTTTCTCTAACGTTTCTGAGCGCTTCGCCTAAAAAATCTTACTTTTTTGCTGTTGCGGTATCGTTTGCAGGCTTAGCGGTGCTTGTCAGCACTGTGGAAATTGTGCTGCGCAGCACCATAACACGCACGTTTGGCGCGATTTCCACTTCCACTTCTTCCGAATCATCCTTGGAACGCTGCACAATACCCACAACGCCACCTGCCGTTACAATCCGGTCTCCACGGCGGAGGGCCTTCAGTTCTGCTTTAAGCTGCTTTTGCTGCTTTTGCTGAGGGCGGATGAGCAAAAAATACATAATCACAAAAACGGCCACAAACGGCAGGAAGGACATCAGGCTAGAGCCCCCACCGGCACCTCCGGCACTCTGGGCATAGGCGGCGGGAATAAGGAAATTGGACATCAAGCAGACTTTCCTGAAAGGCGTGTTGCGAAAACAGAGAAAGTGACCATAATTTTCAATCCTCGTGCGTCAAGCACCTGCGCGGATGAAAACGCCTTCCGCCCGTATTTTATAACCAATATCGGCGACAAACAGGATAGATACCCAGATGGACACACCAACACTCCCTGTTCTGGAACGCATTGCCTCTGCTCTGGAGCGGCTTTCTCCTCCCCCCGCCACGCTGGAAGGCGTGGATAAAGCCGATGCCTTTGTCTGGCTGCCAGAACGTGGGCGCCTTCTGCCTGTTCCGCATGTTGCACACGTGCCGGTTGATCTGCTGCGCGGGGTGGATCTGCAACGCAAGATCCTGATTGAAAATACAGAGCACTTTGCCCGTGGCCTGCCTGCCAACAACGCCATGCTCTGGGGTGCGCGCGGCATGGGTAAATCCTCACTGGTGAAAGGCGCGCATGCCTTGGCCAATCAGGTTGATGGCAAACCGTGTGCCCCCGGTAAAGGCGCTATTGCTCTGATTGAAATCCAGCGTGAAGATCTGGCAACCCTGCCACTGCTGCTCAGCCTGCTGCGGGAAAACCCGCGCCGCTTTATTCTGTTCTGCGATGATCTGTCCTTTGAAAAGGAAGACCGGGATTACAAGGCTCTTAAATCTGTTCTGGATGGTGGTATTGCCGGGCGGCCAGAAAATGTTCTGTTCTATGCAACCTCCAACCGCCGCCACCTGATGCCGCGCGATATGATTGAAAATGAACGCGCAACCGCTATTAATCCCTCCGAAGCCACAGAAGAAAAAGTCTCGCTTTCAGACCGGTTTGGCCTGTGGCTTGGTTTTTATGCTTGTGAACAGGATACGTTTGCAGACATGGTGCGGAGCTATGCGCGTGAACGTAATCTGACCATTGATGATGAGAACCTGATGGCCCGTGCCAATGAGTGGGCGATTACACGCGGAAGCCGCTCTGGACGGGTAGCTTTCCAGTTTATTGAGGACCTGACGGCAGAGCTTGCAGAACATTAATTTCTGTCAGCTATGCGCTCCTGTCTTGCTTCTTGCGTCACGATGAGTTGAGATAGCATTCGCAACAGCGGCATCAAAACGGCGCCGCACAGGTATTCTTTGTGATTTGAGGCGAAATGGATCAGACCGCTCAGACCGATTCCTCCACCCCTGCACTGGCTGTTGAAGCCAGAAAGGGTAAAATAGATCTGCGGCGCGTCAGATCCAATCCAGACTACTGGTACCCTGTTGCATGGTCGCGGGAGCTAAAACCCGGCAAAACCATTGGCACGCGTTATGCTGGCATGCCTATTGCCTTGGTGCGCCCGGATGAAGGCCCTGTATTTGCGCTGGAAGACCGCTGCGCCCACCGGCAGGTGCCGCTTAGCAAAGGCACGGTGGAAGGTGCCTCTGTTAAATGCTGCTATCATGGCTGGGCCTATGGCCGCTCTGGCCGGTGCATTGATGTGCCTTATCTGGGCAAAGGCAAGCTTCCTAACGGGGTGCGTACATTCCCCTGCCGGGAACAGGACGGCATGATCTTTGTTTTCCCCGGTGATCCGGAAAAAGCAGACACCGTGCCCCTGCCTACACATTTGGCACGCGCCAGCAACCCAGCTTACAAAACCCGCTACTTTGGCACCACCATTGGTTGCCACTACAGCTTCATGCATGAAAATCTGATGGATATGAATCATCAGTTCATGCACTCCAAACAAATGGGGCAGATGAAACCCCGTTTTCTGGGCCAAAAGCGTGAGTCAAAGCTGGTGGAAGCCCGTTATAGCTTTGCCCGCACTGGCGGCAAACAGCCTTTTGGTGAAGCGCTGATTTTTGGTGAACGCCGCGATTCTTCGGAAAAATTCCAGCATCGCGATGTCATGACCATTCGTACGGAATATCCGTATCAAACTCTGCGTATCCAAACCGGAGATGAAGACCCGGTAATGGATTTGTGGATTGTTTATGTACCGCAAAGCGCAGATGAGCTGACCAACCGCACCTTTGGCCTGCTGTCCGTTAAACGTCCCAAAATAGGTGGATTGCTGGATATTGCATGGCCTTTCCTTGTTGCCTTTACCAACCGCATTTTTGCCGAAGACCGTGAGATTGTGGAACTGGAGCAAAATGCATGGCGCGAACTGGGCGGTGACCATAACGTAGAGGTTTTTCCCGTTATTAACGCCCTGCGTGAACTTCTGACCGAATGCGGTATTCCCCCAGAACCAGCGCAAACACCTCAACCCAATGCCTGATACTGCCCCGACCGAACTGGAAGCCCCACCCTATCACCTGCGCCCACTTTGCGCGCAGGATGCCCCTGCCCTCCATCATCTGGTGAATGATTGGGAAGTGGTGCGGATGCTCAGCCGCCTGCCTTTTCCCTACCCGCGTGAACTGGCCGATAGCTGGATAGCTTCCACACAGCAGATGCAGCAAAAGGGAGAAGGGTATCATTTTGCCATTCTGGATAAGGATGGCACTTTTATTGGTTGTATTGGCTTGGGTATTCAAACCCCAGCCAATTCTGCACGCATTGGGGTGCTGGGCTATTGGATTGGCCGCCCCTATTGGGGGCAAGGCATTGCAACATGTGCAGCAGCACGCATCACCAGTTGGGCGCTGGCGCATCTGGAAATTTCCTGCATCCGCGCAAATGTAGCGGTTGATAATATTGCCTCTGCCCGCGTACTGGAGCATATCGGTTTTCAGCAAATCGGAACAGACAAACAAGTTTTTGCCTCCCGCGGCAGCGAACAACCTATGCTGGTTTTTGAAACCACGCGCCATATGCAGGATGCACGCCGCGGCTCTGCACCCGCCACCACATCATCAGCCCCCAAAAAGCTGGTTCTGGTTTCCGCCGCAGCACTTATTGATACACAAGGCCATATTTTGCTTGCCCGCCGCCCGGAAGGAAAAAGCATGGCGGGCCTGTGGGAATTTCCGGGTGGCAAAATAGAAGCAGGCGAAACACCAGAAGCCGCTTTGGTGCGCGAACTGCATGAAGAGCTGGGGCTTGATATGTCCCGCGCCTGTTTGGCGCCGTTTACCTTTGCATCCCATTCTTACCCGACATTTAATTTGCTCATGCCGCTTTATGTGTGTCGGCGCTGGCAAGGTACACCTATCCCTAAGGAAGGGCAGAAACTGGCATGGGTTGCGCCGCAAGACCTGCGCAAATACCCTATGCCCGAAGCAGATCTACCATTTATTCCGCTGCTTCAGGCTTTGCTTTAAACATTCAGGAATAGATTGGGCCTTCTCTACAGGCCCTCTGTAATACCTACTCCCGGCTATACAAATCCTGCACACGCACAATATCGTCCTCCCCCAGATAGGGGCCAGACTGCACTTCTATCAGCGTAAGGGGGATACGGCCGGGGTTTTCAAGGCGGTGCAACATACCCAGCGGCAAGTAAACGCTTTCATTTTCCCGTACGAGAATTTCCTCATCTCCTCGGGTTACAAGAGCTGTGCCTTCCACCACCACCCAGTGCTCCGAGCGATGGAAATGCTTTTGCAAGGAAAGTTTCTGCGCCGGGTTCACCACAATACGCTTAACCTGAAAACGATCCCCTTGGGTGAGACCCTCATAAAATCCCCACGGCCTATATGTGCGCGCATGGTGCGTTGCCTCTGTGCGGCCTTCTGATTTCAGACGCTCAACAATGTTTTTAACATCCTGCGCCCGATCCTTCCGGGCAACCATAACGGCATCCTGCGTTACCACAATGGTCAGATTTTCAACTCCAAGCGCAACGGTTAGGGTGCCATCTGTACGGATGTAGGAATCATACACATCCTCCAGCATCACATTGCCATAAACCGCGTTGGCGTTTTTGTCTTTCGTACTGAGTTCCCACAGGGAATCCCAGCTTCCGATATCGGACCACCCAAAATCGGCGGGCACCACAGCCGCTTTATCCGTGCGTTCCGCAACTGCATAATCCACTGAAATATCAGGAGATTTTTTAAAACTTTCCACGTCCAGGCGTTCAAAATCCATATCTGTCTGGCGTTTTTCTACAGCTTGGCGCACGCATTCGTATAATTCGGGTTCGTATTTTTGAAGCTCATGCAAAAACGTGCACGCACGGGCAACAAACATGCCCGAATTCCACAAATACTTGCCACTCTCTAAAAAATGGTGCGCTGTTTGCGCATCCGGCTTTTCAACAAACCGAGCGACACGGCATACGCCAGAAAGGCCGGAAAGAGGCGCTCCTTCCTCTATATATCCATACCCTGTTTCCGGGCGGGAGGGCTTCATGCCAAACGTGACGACATATCCAGCTTGGGCTGCCTGAACAGCACTTTCCAGCGCCTTATACAAACACTGCGTATCCGTTATAGCGGCATCTGCCGCCATAACCCACAACACGGCATTCGGGTCTTTTTCCGCTGCCAAAAAAGCAGCCGCGGCAATGGCTGGGGCAGAATTACGGCCAACAGGTTCTAGCACAATACGGGCATCCTGCACGCCCACATCCCGCAGTTGTTCTGCTATAATAAAACGGTGCTCGGCATTGCAGATCACAACCGGCCCGCACAATTTGGCGGCTACGCCACGCAGAGCTGTTTCCTGTAACAAGGTTTTTTCTGTCAGCAATGGCCAAAACTGTTTGGGATAACTTCCGCGAGAAACTGGCCACAGACGGCTGCCTGAACCACCAGAAAGAATAACAGGCACAACCTCCTGCCCATTGGCTATATGCACAGAAGTGGCTGTTTCTTTCTTAGCGGACATGCATAAATCCATCAGATTTTTGAAATATTCGTCCAAGTTAAATCACCGCAAGCCTGTTTTGTGAAGGCTACATGCACAGAACTTGACGATAGCGGATATCCGGGCTTACCCTGCTTGCCAGCAAGGTGTTGAGCCCTGCCCTCGTGATTTGTAAGGCCGGCTTGCGGCGAGGTAAAAGAAACGCGCTAAAGAGGCTCTGACACGGCATTTAGCCGGCTGTCATGGTTTCCACGGTCAATTTAAGAGATTGAGCTGCTTTGGCAGGCACATATGGGCCTGTCTGCTGCTTGGTCTGACACGCCAGAACCGGATACAAAGACCCATGAGTGACAACAAGATTGCATTTTCTGAAGCGTGGCGCCCCGCAACCCGTCAGCTCCATGCTGGTGTGGAACGCACGGAATATGGTGAAACCAGTGAAGCCGTGTTTCTGACCTCCGGCTTTGTTTACGATAATGCCGAACAAGCTGCCCGCACCTTCCGTGGTGAGGAAGACCACTATCAGTATAGCCGCTTTGGCAACCCTACAGTTGCAGCTTTGGAACGCCGGCTGGCAGATCTGGAAGGCGCAGAAGCCTGCGTAGCAACGGCTACTGGCATGGGTGCTGTATCCTCCGCCCTGCTAAGCCACGTTAAAGCCGGGGACCGAGTGGTAGCTTCTCGCGCACTGTTTGGCTCCTGCCACTGGATTGTTGCCAACCTTCTGCCCCGTTATGGCGTAGAAACCGTTTTTGTAGATGGCTGTAATCTGGACGAATGGGCAAAAGCACTTTCCAAGCCCACCGCCGCCGTACTGCTGGAAAGCCCATCCAACCCCATGCTTGATATTCTGGATATCCAAGCTATTTCAGATCTCGCCCACAAGGCAGGCGCGATTGTGGTGGTGGATAACGTGTTTGCTTCCCCTGTTTTCCAAAAGCCTCTCCAGTTGGGCGCGGATGTTGTTGTCTATTCCTGCACCAAGCATATTGATGGCCAAGGCCGCGTGCTCGGCGGTGCCGTGCTTGGCCGGAAAGACTGGATTACAGAAACACTTCAGCCTTTTACCCGTAATACGGGCAACGCGCTTTCTCCTTTCAACGCATGGGTCATGCTCAAGGGGCTGGAAACACTTTCCCTGCGCGTCAACGCCATGGCAGCCAATGCCGCAGCCGTTGCTGATTATCTGGCATCTGCCCCCGGTATTGTAAGCGTGCGCTATCCGGGCCGGGCCGATCATCCGCAGTATGAACTGGCTAAACGCCAGATGAGCGGCAGCGGAAGCCTGATTGCCTTTGAAGTAAAGGACGGCCAGAAAGGCGCGTTTGCGTTCATGGATGCCTTGAAGCTGATTGCCATTTCCAACAATCTTGGAGATGCACGCTCTCTGGTCACACACCCTGCCACAACCACACATTCCAAAGTGAGCGCAGAAGACCGCGCAGTGTTGGGCATTACGGATGGCGCCATTCGCTTTTCCGTTGGGCTGGAAGACAGCGCAGATCTGATAGATGATCTCGCCCGCGGTGTTGCGGCCCTTCAGGCTCTTTAAACAATACCAGCATTTTCCCTCCCCTCCGCCGTAACAGGATCGGGAGGGAGAATGCTTGGCATAACAGATGGGTTCGTGATAGGTGCAACCACCATCCCGTACCATAAACAGGATATTCCATGCCCGACTGGGCCACTTCTCCCCTTTTGCAAGATCCAGAAGAAGCCATGAACGAGCTATTCTCCTCACTGCCCGTCTATGAGGCCGTTACGGAGCATGTGCGCGTACAGGTACAGGTGTTCTGGCTGCCAGATCAATCCGAACCAGATGAGCATTCCTACTGCTGGGCCTATCGTATCCGTATTGGCAATGATGGTACCCAGCCTGTGCAACTTCTGGAACGTACATGGCACATTACGGATACAGCCGGGCACACAGAATATGTGCACGGTTCTGGCGTAGTGGGAGAACTGCCGGTTATTCAGCCCGGTGCGCTTTATGAATATACCTCCGGGGCATCCCTTACCACGCCGGGCGGATTTATGAGCGGACACTACCTGATGCAGGATAAAAGCAGCGGCAGACGGTTTGATGTCAGCATTCCTGCTTTTAGCTTGGACAGCCCTTTTCTGCTCCGCCAGATTCACTAATCCGCCCCATTCATATCCCTATTTTTTCTGGAGTGTGGCATGAGCGTGCCTCCGTCTGATACATCTAAGCGCCCAACACAAGCAGAAGCAGAACAGGCTGTACGCACCCTGTTGCGCTGGGCTGGCGATAATCCGGATCGTGAAGGCCTGCACGATACCCCCGCCCGTGTTGCCCGCGCTTACACCGAATTTTTCTGCGGGTATGAAATTGACCCCGCAGCCCTGTTACGCCGCACCTTTTCCGAAGTGGAAGGGTATGATGAAATTGTGCTGCTGCGTGATATTCGCTTTGAAAGCCACTGCGAGCACCATTTAGCCCCCATTATTGGGCGGGCACATGTTGCCTATCTGCCGCGCCAGCGCGTTGTAGGTATTTCCAAACTGGCACGCGTGGTGGATGCCTATGCCAAGCGTCTGCAAATTCAGGAACGGCTCACGGCACAGATCGCCAATACCATCAATGATGAATTGGAACCGCACGGGGTTGCCGTTATTATTGAATCTGCCCACGAATGCATGACAACACGCGGTGTGCATAAACCCGGTGTTTCCATGGTAACCAGTACTATGCTGGGCGTTTTTCGGGAAAATTCAGACACACGACGTGAACTCATGGCAATGCTGAACCGCCCAGCCGTCTGCGAATACTAAAAAAGACTTCTCTCCCACTATAAAATAGATGGGAGAGAAAAGACTTTGGGTCTTAAATACTTACGTTTGCACCCAACACCTTAAGAAACTGAGCCAGCCACGCTGGGTGCGCGGGCCATGCGGGCGCTGTTACAAGCTCCCCATCCGTTACGGCTTCCGTTACCGGAATATCAGCGTAAGTGCCGCCAGCCAGTTCCACATCTGGGCGGCAGGCTGGGTAAGCTGAAACTTCACGCCCCTTGATAATACCCGCAGCGGCTAAAAGCTGTGCTCCATGGCAAATTGCGGCAATAGGCCTATCGGAAAACGCTTTTACAATTTCCAATACCCGCGCATTCAGACGCAGATATTCAGGCGCACGCCCACCAGGAATAATCAGCCCCAGATATTCATCCGTATCAATGGCATCAAAGTCTGCATTGAGCACAAAAGCATGGCCGGGCTTTTCGCTATATGTCTGCGCACCTTCAAAATCATGAATGGCCGTCAGCACCTTATCGCCCGCTTTTTTGCCGGGGCAGACCACGTCCACCTTATACCCCACCATCAGCAGGGCCTGATAAGGCACCATAATTTCATAGTCTTCTACGTAATCACCTGCCAGCATCAGCAGTTTGACATCATCAGTCATGATGACCGTTCCCTTTCAAGCCTTCGCGCAAACGCGGCATCAACTCCACAAAGTTACAAGGGCGGTGGCGGCTATCAAGCTGGAAAACCAGAATGTCATCCCAACCATCCTTCACAGCCCCCGTAGAACCTGGCAGCGCAAACAGATACGTGCCACCAGCCACACCAGCCAACGCACGAGACTGAATGGTGGATGTACCGATCTTGCTATAAGACAGCATACGGAACAGCTCGCCAAAGCCTTCAATGCGTTTTTCCAACACGCTTTCAAAAGCCTCTGGTGTCACATCACGGCCAGTTACGCCTGTGCCGCCGTTTGTAATAACAACATCCACCTGCGGATCAGCAATCCACTTGCGCAGTTGTGTGGCTATCTTGTCTGCATCGTCCGAGATAATGGCCCGATCAGCCAGCACATGGCCCGCACCTTCAAGCCGCGCAACAAGCGCTGCCCCAGAGGTATCTGTTTCTAGCGTGCGCGAATCCGAAACGGTAAGCACTGCAATACGAACAGGAAGAAATGGCAGGTTGGTATCGATTTTAGACATTGAGAGAATCTTATCTCCATAATTCTGATGCAGAACTGCACCATATGGCCGTAATAATGGCCTATTTTTATATAAAAAATCCATTAAACTGCACAACAGCGTCTACAATCGCATAAAAATTGCTTTAGAAAACGGGAACCGCAGTATCCCGAAACCCAAGGCCACACTTTTTTCTGCTGAAATATGAGGTGGCCGAAAGAAATAAAAATCAAGGGAACATGATTAAACGCCTTCACCTCCATTTTCCTTTTCGCGCTTTATGGCTGACCTGCCTGCTTATTCTGTCTTTTTTTGTTGTTTTACCTGCGCATGCACAGTTGCTGACAGGTGGAAACAGCGCCGTGGGCCTTTGGCCCAGCTTGCAGGTAGATAACGAAGCCGATCAGGTAGAAGATCCCGGCCCGCTTTTTTCTGCACCCTATGGCAAGGATCATTTTTTTGGAAACTGGTGGGGCGCGCAGCCTTGGCTGCTCAACCACGGCATTCATATTCTGGCAGATGTGCATGAAGAACTTGCAGGCAACTTTAGGGGCGGCCGCAGGAAAGGTGTGGATAATGCCGGACAGGTGGGTGTGGAGCTTGATGTAGACTGGGGCAAACTCACCAATGCCGACATCATGAAAGGGTTCTGGACCCACATGATGGTGGTAAACGGGCATGGCCGTAACCTGAGCACAGATTACATTGGGGATTCACTCGGCGGCGTGCAGCAGATTTACGGTGCACGTGGTAACGTGGTGGCCCATCTTGTTTACCTGTATGGTGAACATGCTTTTCTGCACAACCATATCGATATCAGCGCTGGCTGGATTCCGGTTGGCAGCTTTTTTGCCGCCTCCCCGCTGTTTTGTATGTACATGAACGTTGCCATGTGCGGGAACCCAGCCCCCACCAAATACACAGAAGGCGCGCGAGACTGGCCATCTGGTAACCTCGGCTTTGTTGCGCGCGTTATGCCCACAAAACAAACCTATATTATGGCGGGCCTGTTTGCTGTTTCCCCCCATGCTTATAACGGCGGCATTTCTGGCTGGGCTTGGGCGCAGGATGGCTTGGGCAAGTTTTCCTCCCCAGTTGAAATTGGCTGGCTGCCTTCTTTCGGGCGCAACCATCTGGTGGGCCACTATAAGGCTGGGTTTGGCTACGATAACTCCAAATACAAAAATCTGCTGAATGACGTAAACGGCAATGCATGGGTGCAAACCGGCGCACAACCGCAATACGAGGCAGGCCGCGCAAGTGCATGGTTTATGGCTGACCAGATGCTGATGCGGAATGGTGATGGCCCAACTAATGGCCTGATCGCACTGGCCGGTTGGATGTGGTCTGATGGTAAAACCACAGCCATGTCTCACCACGTATGGGCCGGTATGACAGAAACTGGCGCAGCATGGGGCCGCCCCAATGATAGCGTTGGCGCCATGTTCCAGTGGATGACCATGAGCCGCGCCTCTGTTCTGCAACAGGAAGCTGCATTAGCTGCTGGCGTGCCCTTCCCCGATAACCAGTGGGGCAAGGTGTGGGGTATTCAAACCCACGAAAACATCTACGAAGTGTTTTATAACGCACACGTTGCCAATGGCATGTCTTTGCAGCCGGACTTCCAGTATATCAACCGCCCCGGTGGTTCCACCGTGTTCCATGATGCTGCCGTTATGGCCCTTCAGTTCAACGTGGTGATGTAAAACTTTCTTGCGGGCGCAGGCTTAACATCCTGCCCCGCAATGGCGCGAACAGTTCCGCATGGCATGTGAGAATAAGGATCTGAAAGCGCTTTGCGGCTTCTGCCAGCACATCAAACAAACGTTCCAGCCGCATTGAATCTGCAAAACTCAGCGCATCATCCAGCACCAAAATAGCTGGAACACCGCGTGCATGCAGCATTTCAGCAAACCCCAAACGCACCAGAACAGCTATCTGCTCGCGCGTGCCATCAGAAAGATCTGCCACATCTTCCCGCTGAGTGCGCGAAAGGGCAGCTACTCCAAAATCTGCATTCATTTCCAGTGCAGCGCCAGGAAACAGAGCTGAAAATGCAGGCTGCATGGTTTTCACCAGCGGCCCCATATAGCGTGCTGTTTGCTCCTGCTCCGCCTTGCTTAAAACCTGATCCAGCAAAACAAGGGCAGACCTATCTCGCGTGCAGGCGGCCTCTTCCATATTCAGGCGCTGCTGGTGCCGGTCTGCCTCTGCTATGCGCTCATCCAGCCCTTCACCTTCTGCTCCACGCACACGGGTTTCGCGTTCACGTATATCTTCACGCAGCCGGGCTATGGTTTCGCCATCCGTTTTCTGGGCCTGTTCACGCCGTTGAATACCACTTTCCACTAGGCTAAGAGGCTGTTCTTTCTGGCGTGCCTGCTCACAATGCTCCAAGGCGGCTTGTGCTGCTTCCTGCTCCTGCTGGCAGGCCTGCTTGCGTTGGACTAATGCTGCATCCGGCTCACGCTCCTGCCAGAGCGCCAGTTCACGCTGCACACGGGCTAGCCCGGATACCTGCTGCTGTTGCGCAGCACTGGCTTTATCCAACGCCGTTTGGGCCGTTATCAACACCTGTTGCGCATCACGCTCTTTTTCTCGCGCTTGATCTACCGCTACGGCTGCATCCTGCTCCTGCTGTACGGCTTCATCTGGCTGGCAATTAAGATCACATTCCTCAGCACTTCCGATCTGGCTGGCCAGATTTTGCGCCAAGGCCTGTTTTTTCTGTGTGCATGCTGCTTCTTCTCTAGCCAGAACCTGCCGCAATTCCAACAGAACCTGATCAGGGGGTGCGCTCTTTTTATTGGGCACTGTAGCAGCAAAAACGGCCTTAGCTTCCTTAAGCTGACGTTCCGCCAAGCAGCGCTTTTCGTAATGTTGCTCGGCTTCTTCTGCATTTTGGCAGCCAGCCTGTTGCAAAATATCTGCTAATGCTGCTTGGGCTGTTTGAAGAGCCTGCTGCAATTCAACCGTATTTCCCCCAATCGAAGGGGTAATAATAAACCGGCCAATGCCTTCAATCTGAAGTTCAGCAGGAGCATGCAGCAGGCTTTTACCAGATGCACAAACTTGACCATTTAACAGAACATGTTGCGAAGCTTGCGGCAGCAAATCCATTTCCAGCACAGTGGCTTGCGCTTGCAACTGTTGTTCCAGCGTTGCCACTTTCTGGGCTGCTTTACGCACGCGCTGGATTTTAGCTTCGTCCATAGGTAACGCATCAAAAACGGCCTGCGCCTGTTCTATTTGGACAAAAGTTTCCTGCACATGCTTTAGGTTTTCACGCTGGCGCAAAAGTGCTGCTTCCATGTGCTGCACTTCGCGCTGCTGCATGCCATGATGCAAAACAGCACGCCGCACCTGATGGCGCTGTACTGCCTTAAGGCATTCGGCCTGAGCAGCCTGATACCGCAAATTGGCAACTTTTTCGTATTCTGCCAGTTCTGCAAGATCTTGTTTACTGGCCGCAATGAGTTGCTCTAACCGCGCGCATTCGGCTCGGTGCTCTTGTCGCCGTTCCTCTTCATCTCGAATATTCTGCAACTGCTGCACTGCTGCGGCTTTTCTGGCCTGCGCGGCTTTTTCCTCTGCATCCAAGTTTCGCAGGCGGTCTCGTACGGCCCGCAGTTTATGTAGTTCTTGTTCTTCCTGTTTTTGCCGTTCTGGGTTTTCCTGCTCACGCAACATACGGCGTGTTTGTTCTAGTAAAACCAGATCTTCTTCCAGCGCAGCACGCTTGGCATGCAGGCTTTTCAACGTTTCTGCTGCTTTGGCCTGATCTTCCAGAAGCTGCTTATAACGCCCTGTGGGTTTGCCTGTAGTTGCGGTCTGTAACTGCCCCAACCGGGCCCTTACACGCTCCAGCATAGCCCCTGCTGTAGCAATACCGGTGACTTCCTGAATACCTTGTTCCAAACAGTTCTGAATACTGGAACGGCCTGCATTGTTCAGAACGGGCGCAGCAAAACTTTCCCCTTGGCGTACTAAAAGAGCATTCCACAAACCTGTTGCTTCGCTTTTGCCGTTTTTCTCCAACTCCAGCAGAGCATTCAGGCGTTCTTCTGCTGTATCCCCATCAAAACGCTCCTGCCCCAGATCAAGACGCGCAAACGCGCCCTTCATGAAGCGTTTTTCCAACCAGCAGGATTTACCACTCCATTCAAACCCGACGCCAATATGGGGCGCACCGCCGCCATAGGGCTGCATGTCTTTTACAGATTGGGCTTTGGAACCATGACGTAAGGTTAGTGCTGCCCGTAGAGCCATCAACAATGTGGATTTACCGGCCTCATTCGGGGCGGCCAGCACATTCAGCCCATCGCCCAACCCTTCCAGACGCACTGGTGATGTAAACCGACGCACACATTCAAGCTGGATATCTGTTAGAATCATGCTGCGGCACCTTCTACTTCGTGCCAGAACAGGAACAGCCTTTGCAGGGCCTCCCTTGCCACGGCACCTTCCTCACCCCCCCGCTCAACCATTTGTAGCAGTTCTTGGGCAGCCACCTTTACCGTTGCTGAGGCTTCAAGCCGCTCCAGATCCTGTGCGCCTGCAACCAGTTGGGGAGCGCCGGTTATACGTAAACACGCCACCGCACTTTGTAAGCGCGAGAGAATAACACTCTCGTATTTACGCAAATCATCCACACCCAGCAGGCCAGAAACTTCCAGCCATGCCATAACAACACTAGGATTATCCGGATTTATACTTCTTACACGGGCTTCCAATGCTTCAATATCTTCACCATTGGTCAGCACAATATCTTCCAGTTTGCGCCAGAGATACTTACCCGTTCGATGCCGAGAAATAACAGGTTGAGCACATGGACCATCTACTGACACAACCAGCGTTTCTCCGCCGCCTGCGCCACCTGTTACAAAACGGTCTGTTTCCGGGGTGCCAGAATAACAGGTGTGCGCATCAATCTGGCAAAAGCCGTGCCAATCTCCCAACCCCAGATAGGCAAGCCCAGCCTGCTTTGCCCGATCCAGCGCAATAGGGTTATGCTCGGCTTCCTGTCCATTACTAAACCCGACAACAGATCCATGCGCCAATCCAATACGCAAGGCTTCTGGCGGGGTGGCCGCATCATTCATATAATCGGTGAGATCAGAAAGCGTATGCCGCCGCTTGAGCACAGCAGGCAGCAACCACGCATTATATGTTTTATCTATTTCCACCGCTTGTGGGCATGTATGCAGATGCACATTGTCTGGCACCGCATCTTCACGCCTTAAACGTGCCCACACACCCTCTGCCGTATCCGCATCATGGTTACCGGGGATAAGATGCCACTGCACATCGGGAAACTGCCGCATCCGCTCCATGGGTTGATGCAATGTGCGTCTTTCTGGTGTTTCGTGCTCATAAATATCGCCCGCCACCAATACGCAGGTCACCCCTTCCTGCCGCGCCAAAGCGCCAATCGTGCGCACAACATCTACACGCGCGGCCTGTAACGCACCCAGTGTATCATCATCTGCAAAACTAAATGTCTTGCCGATCTGCCAATCTGATGTGTGGATAAATTTCATGAATTCTGGTGCACTCCATCACGCAACTGGCAGAAAAATTTCACTTTTCCATGACATACCCAGATCGTGAGCAGCCATCCCTTAACCTCACTTCATCTTATCTTATCATTAGGTTAGATATAATTCACACCCTCGCCATCTGGCCTGACCCGCGTTAAGCGCAACCCCCCTCATCACTCATGGCATCACGCCAAAGATTATATTTTATTTTAAGAAGCATGCTGATACTGCGAGATTCGCTCTCACCCGCCTTGTCTGGCCGGAAATGGCATGCCCCCTAATATGAAGCAAAGAGGTTAAAGACAGAGCAGACATGACAACAGAAACACCGGCAGCATTCCGTATGGGATCTTGGAAGACACTGTTTCTTCCCCTGCCACGCAGCATCTTCGCACATGGCTGGTTTCTGTTTTGTCTGCGCACGTGGCTGTCTGCTGTTCTGGCACTTGCCACAGCTTTCTGGCTCCAGCTTTCCTCCCCCGGTTCTGCTGCTGTTACTGTTATGATCTTGGCGCAGCCCACACGTGGGCAGGTGCTCTCCAAAGCCCTTTACCGGCTGGCTGGCACAATTATTGGGGCATTTGTCGCGCTGTTTTTAACCGCTTGCTTTAATCAAGAGCGTGGGGTTTTTCTGGGCGGCGTGGCGCTATGGTTAACGTTATGCACCATTATGGGGACATTGGAGCGAGACTTCCGTGCCTATGCAGCCATGCTTTCTGGCTACACCGTAGCCATTGTGGGCATTAGCTGTATTGATAACCCGGCTTCTATTTTTGATGTCACCGTTAACCGTGTGTCGGCCATTGTCGTTGGCATTGCAGCCACCGCTGCCATTAACGATGTGTTTGGGTCTCCCACCGCGTTTGAAAAACTGGCAGCCAATCTGCGCCGCACGGGTGAAATGGTGCAACGTATTGCGCGTGATGCCGTAGCAGGCCACGGCGTACCAGATGACATGACATGCGCGGGGCTGGCTGGCGAAATTATTGCCCTGACATCTCAGGTTTCCTTTGCCAAAACCGAGCTTGCTGATGCCAAGCTGCGCCTTGCAGGTGCGCGCTCCGCCATGGTGGCCTTGCTAGAAATGCTAACCTGTAGCCGTGCCATTGCCAATGTGCTGCGCCGGGGCAACATCTCTGGCCCCATACTCAAACATATTCGCACATCATTTGGAGATGGTACTCCGGTAGAATCTCCCCTTCAAGCTGTGCATGATCTGGAAGATCTGGCCAAGGAAGCCCACGCAGAGGAAGCATCTCTTGGCCCAACGCTGGATGAAGCGTGGCTGATTGAACGTTCCATGGCGCTTCTGTCCGATGCGCGTTGGGCAGCAGATGGCATAGATGCGCTCCAACATGGGCAACGTGCTCGCACACAGGCGCCAGAACTCAAGATTGATCAGCATCATGATGTTATTGCGGCCCTACTCAATGGCTTGCGCACCCTGATTGGATTTTCCGTCGCGGCCGGGCTGTGCATTATCTCTGATATTCCCGCCACTTACAGCGCGCTGTCTCAGGTTGCCATTATCCTCACCTTGGCCGCCACCACGTACAATGCGCGCGGTTTTGGTATGGGTGCCCTTATAGGTACGCCTTTGGCTATTGCCGTGGCCGCAGTGCTGAACTTTGGAGTGCTGCCCCACGGTGCAGACATGCCTTTTCTGGCAATGGCTATTCTCCCCATTATCTTTGGCGGTTGCTTACTGCTGATGAACCCCAAAACAGCCACTATTGGGTTTAACGCGGGTGTCTTTTTCTTTGTGATTTTGGGAGTGGCGAACCAACAGAACTATGAGCCCTCTGCGTTTATAGACCGCAACGTGTTGTACCTGTTTGCAGCCATTATTATCTTTATCTCACTGGTGCTGTTGTTGCCCCCTTCTGCCACAGGCAGGCGCTTCCGAGTTGGCATTACCATCGGGCACGATTTGCTGCTTCAGTTTGAAGGGCATGGCGAACAAGCCGGTTCCGCCCTTATCAGCCGCCATTATGATCGGCTCTGCCGTATTCTGGAATGGAACCGCTACCTGCCTAACAACAAGGCAAAACAGCGCGTTTTCTCCCGCCTTGCCAGTTTAGATGAACTGAACGTGGAACTGGCCCGCGCACGCCGCCATTTGCAACGCGCCGCCACTATTCCCGCCATTCGGCTGGATGCGGAATCCGCCTACCGCGCCACCATTATCTACAACGTGGATTCAGCACTTTACCGCATGAAGCGCAAAGCCCGCGTTCTGCTTGATCACTCCATCAACCTGCCACATGGCCAGATGGCTACGGCCCTTGCTGCCGTATCCGCCATGGTTGGCGCCATACATTTGCTGGAACACAACCGTTCCGCTTTGCATCTGTATGATCTTGTTCCTGTGCCAGATCAGCAATGGAAGGCCCGCTAACATGGAATTACGCCCTGTTCTGGATATAGGCGGGCTGCTTGTTTCGTCCTTTGTTGTCCATGCCGGATTGGCTATTGCCACCCTGCTGGCTCTTAACCCGGTTCTATCCAAAGTACGTGCCCGCCGCGTGGTATGGAACCTGCCTCTGGCTGAATTTGGCATTCTTATATGCCTTATCGGCCTTTACACTATTTTGTTGTGAAAGGGCTTTCCGACCGTGTTTGAGCGCGCCCGCCGCGTCCTGCAGTTTATCACAACGGTGACCATTCTTGCCATTGCGGCCGTTGTTTGCTTTGTACTGTGGGATTATTACACAGCCGCCCCCTGGACCCGAAACGGACAAGTGCGTGTACAGGTTGCAGATATTGCCCCTCGTGTTTCAGGCCAGATTATTGCTGTGCGCGTAAGAGATAACCAGTTCGTTCATGCCGGAGATATTCTGTACGAAATTGATCCGTTTGACTTCAAGGTAGCGCTGGCCACAGCAACGGCTGTTGTCAACCAGCGCAAGGCGGATATGGCGCTGAAAGATACGCAGGAGTTTCGGCGTGATAGGCTGACAGATGCTGCGGCCTCCCGCGAAGAAAAACAGGTTTATCAAGCCACGGCAGACATTGCCAAAGCTGCTTATGCGCAGGCATTGGCCAATCTTTCCCAAGCCAAAATCAACCTTGATCGTACGTATGTGCGCAGCACGGTAACAGGTTACGTCAATAACCTCATCATGCGTGTGGGTGATTACGCAACAGCAGGCAAATCCAATATTGAGGTTATTGATGCCTCATCCTACTGGGTGGATGGATATTTTGAGGAAACAAAAATTCGCTCCATTCACGTTGGAGATCGGGTACGCTTGGATCTGATGGGGTATCGGGAGCCTATGTGGGGCCATGTTGTCAGCCTTACGCGCGGCATTGCAACCGCCAACGCAGCCACAGCAACGCAGGGCCTGCCATCAGTTGATCCGGTTTATACATGGGTGCGTCTGGCGCAGCGTATTCCTGTGCGTGTGCAGATAGACAGTATTCCCCCCGGCACCCAGTTGGCTGCTGGCATGACCAGCACGGTGACTGTTGTGGGCAGCAAAGGCAAACGCGCGCATGATACACTCACCGAAGCACTGGATCGTATGCACGATACCTTAATGGGCGGCACTGGCGGCAGTGGGCTGCGCCATTAAAACAGATAGACGCACCCCTCTGGCACTGGCAAAAAGAAGACATGCTGTATTCTTTTTTTCGTTCAGAACTTTGCGCTGCAATGGCTCTTTGCTTGGCGGTTTTTCTGCCCTCTACTGCCTGTGGGGCAGAAAAAACCAGAACCCCGACACTCAATATTGTAGCGCCCTGTCTGAACAGCCTGCATATCCGCGCCCAAAAAGGCGTAACGCAGCCTGAACCAGCAAATGGCCAATGGCCAGCAGGCCTACAGCTTGCCACCAACTCTGATGGTAGCCTGTCTCTTGCAGGGCAAAACTGTCAGACAGATACCAAGCTTACGCTCACCACGCCTCCCAATATGCCGTTGGTTATTACCAGCACAGGCAGAACAGCCATTCAGGTGGATGACCGTAAAGGCCCTGTTTTTCTTCAGGCTGGCAGCGGAGCCGTAACACTAGGGCGCACTGCGGAACTGAATGTTACTTCTGATTCCACTGGCGCTATCACCATTCCTGTATTGGCTGACTCTGCACGTTTGCGTTCCACACTTTCTGCCCCGTTCATGATCGGGAAGGTGCAAGCCCCGGCTCTGGCTATTTATCTTGGTGGTTCTGCCTCCTTTACAACCCAACAAGGTAAGCTGGAGGCGTTGGAAATCACCTCTAACAGCACGGCAGACGCTGTATTTCACGGTGAAACATCCGTGGCGGCCCTGCATGTTGAAAATGCAGGCAATATTTTAGTGGATAAAGCCACCGGCACCTTAGCCACAGAGCGTGATGGCAAAGGGAAAATTGTTGTAACCTCAACCCAAGGCAACCACTAGCCCGTATTCTGCGCTGTAAATGCAGATCGAGCATGGTCTTTCAATATGAAAGCCCTTAAAACGTCGGTGCACTTTTAACCGATATATCAAGGACTCTCTAAATGTCTGATACCCTGCCCGACCGCCTTTCCGTAAACCCGGAAAGCCCTTTTTATAATGAAGACCTGCTGGCCCGGGGCATTGGCGTGCGCTTTAAAGGCGTAGAAAAAACAAACGTTGAAGAATATTGCATCAGCGAAGGTTGGGTACGTGTGGCCGTGGGCAAAACGGTAGATCGGCGTGGCAACCCCCTTACCATGAAGCTAAGCGGCCCGGTTGAAGTGTGGGTCAAGGACTGACCTGCCCTCCACACATATCCCAAATACAATTAAATACTTTATTAAATTGTAGATGTTTGGGATAGTACACCCACGTCAACGTGAGATTCAGGGAGACTTCCATGACTCAAACAGAAAACTCCACAACACCAGATCTACGCTACACTGTTGTTGTCGTGGGTGGTGGATCTGCTGGCATTGCCGTAGCAGCCCGCCTACTGCGTGAACGGGCCACACTGGATATTGCCATTATAGACCCCGCAACCACCCACGCCTATCAGCCCGGCTGGACACTGGTTGGCGCAGGCGTCATGAAGCTGCGGAGCACGCTGGATCAGGAAGGTGGCGTTATTCCCAAAGGCTGCACCTGGTTGCGTGCTGCGGCAGCATCCTTCCAGCCAGATAATAACATGCTTACGCTGGAAGATGGCCGCACCGTTGCTTACAACCGCCTGATTGTTTGCCCCGGCCTCCAGTTGGATTGGGATAAGATTGAAGGGCTAACAGATACGCTGGGCCGCAATGGCGTGTGCAGTAACTATTCCAAAGATACTGTGGAATATACATGGACATGCATCCAATCCCTTTCCGGTGGCACGGCACTGTTCACCCAGCCGCCGATGCCTATCAAATGCGCTGGCGCGCCACAGAAAATTGCCTATCTGGCATCTGATTACTGGCGCAAGCAAGGCACGCTTAACCGCACCAATGTAGATTTCTGCATGACAGGTGATGCGCTGTTTGGGGTGGCTTACTATCGCCCCGGTTTGCAGGAAGCCGTAGATTATTATGGCATTAACGTGCTGTACAAGCATACACTGGTTGCCGTAAACGGGCCGGAACACAAGGCAACCTTTGCTGTTACCGGGCCAGATGGAAAAGTTACAAATGTGGTGAAAGAGTTTGACATGCTGCATGTCACCCCACCACAGAGCGCTCCAGACTTCATCAAAAAAAGTCCGTTGGCGAATGAAGGCGGCTGGTTGGATGTAGACCCCAGCACGCTCCAGCATGCCAAGTATCCTTCCATCTTTGGTATGGGCGATGTTATCGGCACATCCAACGCCAAAACCATGGCCGCTGCGCGTGCGCAAACCCCAGTGGTAACAGCAAACGTTCTGGCATCTCTGGATGGCAAACCGCTAACAGGCAGCTACGATGGATACGGCGCCTGCCCGCTAACCGTTGCTTACGGCAAGATTATTCTGGCGGAATTCCTGTATGGCGGCAAACCTGCCCCCAGCTTCCCTTACGATCAGCGCAAGCCTAGCCGCTTTGCATGGTTCCTTAAGACAACCGTATTCCCGCGTGTTTACTGGGATATGATGTTGAAAGGGCGGGATATTGAAATGCCGCACCATCCGGAATGGGTGAAGAAATAAGTTCCGGCCTTTCTGATCCCCCTTTTCAGAAAGCAGACATAAAAAAAGCCTCCCGATATTTTCGGGAGGCTTTTTTTACTTCACTCTTATGCCTGTTATCAGGCATCGTCTATCGGTCGCTTGGGCAGTAGGGCTGGCACAAACACAAGTGTTGCCAACAATGTGCACCCTAAAGAAAGCAACAGCAACCGCCCCATACTTGCTGTGCCCGGATGGTGAGAAAGCGCCAGAGAACCAAAGGCTGTGCCCGTTGTCAGGGCAGAAAACAGCACGGCACGTGCAGTGGGCGAAGCCAGCGGATATTTCACGCCATCCCGCCAGTTCATGACAAAATAGATATTGAAGGAAACCCCAACCCCTAGCAGCAGGGGCAATGCAATAATGTTTGCAAAGTTTAGGGTTTCAGGCAGCAGCACAATCAAAATAACTGTCATCAAAGCAGAAAGCAGCAGCGGTGCCAGCACCAGCGCCATATCCTTAACGCGGCGCAGGGCCAGCATCAGAATAACGGCAATCATAACAATAGCTGCGCCTGCGGCCTGTTCAAACGCCTTCACAATAGAACGTGCGCTTTCCACAATATCAACCGCTGTGCCAGCCATTTGTGGCTCTACTTTCTGGAGAGAACTCACAAATTTACGCAGCGCGCCAGAATTGGACATCACTCCCTTAGGATGCACTTCCACCAAGGCACGGCCATCTGGCAGCAAGTAATCATCTGCAATTTCAGCAGGCACATCCTTGATGCTTACAGGCGTTGCCTGAAGCATGGTGCGCAACTGATCCAGCTCTGTCGGCAAAAAGCGCACCAATGCGGTGTTAGCAGCCTGCACTGTGGCATCTGGAGCTTCTGCCAGCTTGGCCAGAGCAGCCTGAATACGGCGCAACGGGTCTTGAGCAGGCAGTTTATCCAGCACAGCAGCCAAAGCAACAGACGTATCATGTGCTGATTTACGCAGATCATCCGCTGTGGGAGCAGCTTTAGGCTGTGGCACAATAAGCGTTGGTAACAGAATAGAAGCCGCATCCTGAATAAGAGCCAGTTTCTGCTGCTGTTGGGTTGGCACAAAGGAGCCCAGCCACATCACATCATTCACATCTGGCAGATTAGACAAGCGTGTTGTTTCTTTTTCTGCATCAGCAAGGGAATGCACCAGCAATTCTGCACTATAAGGAGATGTCTGCGGGTTGTTGATCAGCAGTTTAAGGGCGCGCATCCCTTCCGAGTTCGGATTTTTGGTATGCAGCGGGTCACCATCAAACTGTAGGCTGGGTACTAGCGCCAAGCCCACCAAAGCCACCAGTGCAAAAAAGCCTAAAAGCAGCTTGCGCATATGGCGGATTTTAATGTCCACCGGCTTCATGAACGCATAGCCCATGCTTGGGCAGTTGAGCGGCGGATGGCAGATTTTTAGCAGTGAAGGTAAAAGCGTGGTGGTGCAGATAAACGCAACCAACATGCCAATACCAGCAATAAGACCAAGCTGCGCAACACCCAGAAAAGCTGTAGGCGTAAAGGCCAGAAACCCTGCGGATGTTGCCAAGGCAGCTACAAGAATCTGATGCCCGGTTTCTTCACCCGTAAGGCGCAGCGCTTCAAACATGCCTTCTTCGCCCGTGTGTGTGGGTGTTTGAGCCCGAAAGCGCACAGAAAACTGGATGGCAAAGTCCACCGCAATGCCAACAAACAGAATAGCAAATGCCACGGAAATCAGGTTAAGCGTACCAACAGCTACAGCGGCAAATCCGGTGGTAAGCAACAAGCCCACCACAAGTGTGACCACAATAGGCAGCACCACGCGCCATGTTCTAACAGCAAGCGTAAGCCACAAGGTAACAAGCGCCAAAGACCCCAGAAGCCCAGCCACCATGCCTTCTGCCACGGTTGCAAACTCTTCATCATCCAGCTGCACCTGCCCGGTTAGATAAACCTTGGCGTGCCCATTTTTAACAAATTCCAGAGAACTGATAGCCTGCCGCATGGCATCTGCAGAGGCACCACCCGGCTGAAAAGACCCATAATCCAATATCGGTTTGGTGATAACGAACTGATAATTTCCAGCCAGATCAGAAAGTTTGCCGCCCAAAAGCTGCTGCCATGACATAGCCTCGGCATGCCCTGCCACGGCTTGTT
The DNA here is from genome assembly GCF_008704325.1 of Acetobacter sp. DmW_125128. Lineage (NCBI taxonomy): Bacteria > Pseudomonadati > Pseudomonadota > Alphaproteobacteria > Acetobacterales > Acetobacteraceae > Acetobacter > Acetobacter sp. DmW_125128. Next base: position 36,887 of record NZ_VHOP01000044.1, read on the forward strand.
CCAGCGTATTGGCAAAACCGGACAAAGGCGCCTGAAAGCCAGACAGATTGGCCTGATCCTGCTTTACGCCCTCTGCCATAAGGGAAAGAGCGCCAAACAGCCCTCGTGCTGAAGGATCTTGCGATAACGCCGCCAGAAATGGCTGCGCCGCGATTGTATCATTCAGCACCTGGGAAAGCGGCTGCGGCTCCAGAAACATCAAGCCGTTGCGTAGCAGATACGGGTTGGCATCTGGCCTATGCGCAAAGGAAAAGTGTTTATGATCGGCACTTATCTTGGCGGCCAGCTCTCGCGCGGTTTCCTGTCCTTCTTCCGGCATTTTAGCCTGAATGACAGCTACCAGAAGGTTTTCCTTCTGGGGGAATAAGCGCCCCATTTCATCGGAACGCTGCTTCCACTCTAAACGAGGAGAAAGCATTTTGCTGGTATCTGTCGTTACTCCCAGACGGGTCATGCCAGCGTAAACGCCTGCCCCCGAAAGCACGAGAAACAACGCCACAACAGCCCAGGCATGGCGGGCGCAAAACGCAATAAAACGACCTATGGGTGCAAACAGCATGATGAACGACAGGATCCCAAAATAATCACAGCCCCAGCAGAAGGGGCTGTCATGGTTTGCCCAACCCCCCAGCCAGAAGCAAGTGATGATGTAAGCAGGGCTCTGTTTTCCTTTTTACAGACCCGTGCGGGAAAAGGGCATTTTACGCAGACGCTCGGCATAAGGGCGCCATGTATGCTCAAGCCATTGCCACAATATAAGAGAGGGCAAACCCCAAGCAATTTCACGCAAACGTTTGATAAGAGAAAGCGCGATGGCAACTGCAGGCGGCATACCAAAAAGGCTACCAACCATAATGTAGCCCCCTTCTGACACACCAAGGGCCCCGGGTACGGCAAACCCGGCTGATTTAGCTGCTTCTCCCACACCTTCGATCACAAATCCGGTAGCAAGAGAGCACCCATGCCCCATGAAGTGCAGAATCAACCACACCTCAACAGCCCCCAAAGCCCACGCACAAAACTGCAATATCAGGCCATTAACCGCATTGCGGCCTGATTTATACAGCGCAAGCACTTCCTTATTAAGGCCGCGAATACCATCAACACCGCTCCACCCCAGATGAGCAGCTATGCGGATAAGCAATTTCTCTATGAAAGCAACGGCCCCAAGCCACTGGCTGATAAATACGCCGCCGCCGATAGCCAAAAGCACCAATGCACTTTCCAGCAATCGGTCTGTAACGGCAGAGCGCTTGACCAAGAACAGCAACATAACCAAGCCGCTGAGGGTAAATACCACTTGGCTGAGCAACTCTATTGTCAGATCACAAATTGTCGCGGCAGCCGCATGTTTTAGGCCCAAGCCACGCCGTGCGAGCAAGCGGGAGGACATTACCTCCCCACCAACCTGTGCAACGGGGAGAAGGTTATTTATGCCCTCTCGCACACAGCGGAGCATGAAATAGGCCCTTAACGGCAGAACCGGGCCAAAAGTCTGGCCCGCAATGGTGCGCCAAGCGGAAGCAGAAAGAAAAACCTGTACGCTATGAAAAGCAATAACAGCTAAAATGCCCCAACCGCCTGTCATAACAAGAGAAAAAATGGAGGACACCCCAAACTGGGCCAGCATCCATACGGTCAACCCCAAACCGAAAATCCCGGCAATGAGAGTGACCCGCTTCATGCTCCCTCCATCCTTTTTCTGGCTTGGCTTTTACACTTTCGGTTGGTGCAGCCTAACACACCTCATTTATTCAGCCTTTGATCTGGCGCAGCAAGGCCAGAGATTCCACACACGCCGCAGCGGCTTCGCGCCCTTTGTTATGGATATCATCCGCAGAACGTACCTGTGCCTGCTCTTCTGTATAAGTTGTCAGCACACCAAAGGCGATAGGCGTTTCTGTGGCCAAAGATGCCTGAAGAATACCCATTGTGGCGCCCAGGCTAATAAATTCAAAATGCGCTGTATCCCCTTTTACCACGCACCCAAGGCAAATAACGCCTTCATAGTTGCCTGTTTTGGCGAGTGTCTGTGCCAGAAGTGGCATTTCAAAGGCACCGGGCGCAGCAAATACATCACCATCTTTCACGGCAATGTTATGTTCTGCCAGCCAAGCCACTGCGCCATCACGCAGGCCACCTGTCACAGTTTCATTAAATCGGCTGACAATAATGGCCAAACGCGGCGCAGGAGAAAGCGCCTTGAGATCCGGCAAGGAAACGGGGGAACGTGTACCCATTAGTTAAACACCTTTAATCATTCACTTATGTAAAAATCAGACAACCGCATCCGGTTCGGCATCAACGGCAATAAACTGCCCAAGATGATGCCCCATGCGCCGGCGTTTGGCTTCCAGATAGGCACGATTATGCGCGGTAGGTGGAATTTCCAGCCCAATCCGGCGGCGCACCATAAACCCGCGTGCTTCCAGTGCGCGCACTTTATCTGGGTTGTTCGTCAGCAAATCCAATTCGCCCACGCCAAGGCTGCGCAATACGCCAGAGGCTGCGCGCCAATCTCTGGCATCTGTTGCAAAACCAAGCCGATGGTTGGCATCCACCGTATCTAGCCCGGCATCCTGTAGCTCATAGGCCCGGATTTTGTTGACCAACCCGATACCACGCCCTTCGTGCCCGCGCACATAGACCAGCACGCCACATTCCGCCTGCCCTATGGCCCGCAACGCTGCATGCAACTGTGACCCACAATCGCACCGCAGGGAGCCAAGGGCATCACCTGTCACGCACTCAGAATGCAAACGCACCAGCGGCACAGCACCGCTGCGGCGCACATCCCCTTTTACCAAGGCAACATGCTCCACGCCGTTTTCATCCTGAAAAGCATGGATGATCAAATCGTCCCCACCGTAAGCACTGGGTAAGGATGCCTGCGCCAGATCTAGCACCGCAGGCTCTGGCGCAGTTTCCGGATTTGCTTCGGCGGCCTGCGCAGCCAAGGATGACAAACCGTGTGCTTTAATCCACGTTACCAGCTCTGCAATAGAGACAATCGGCAGATCATGCTGGCGGGCAAACACTTCTAACTGAGGACGGCGCGCCATGGTGCCATCTTCATTCAGAATTTCACAGATAACGGCGGCTGGCTTTAACCCGGCCAAACGCAGCAGATCTATTGATCCCTCGGTATGCCCAATACGTTCCAGCACCCCACCGGGGGCGGCCCGCAGTGGAAAGATATGGCCCGGTGTGGCGATATCTGCTGGCGTTGCTTTTTCTGATGCCGCGACACGCACAGTATGCGCCCTGTCTGGCGCAGAAATGCCGGTGCTAACGCCTTCCTTCGCCTCAATAGAGACTGTAAACGCCGTGCCGTACTGAGCGGTATTGTCGCTTTGCCGCACCATCATGGCCAGACCGAGGCGATCCACCTGTTTTGGCGTAAGTGGCAGGCACACAAGGCCACGCGCATGGGTGATCATGAAGTTCATGGCTTCTGGCGTCATAAACTCAGCGGCCATGACCAGATCGCCTTCGTTTTCACGATCTTCATCATCCACCATAATGACCATCCGGCCAGCACGCACGGCTTCAACCGCCTGCAAAAGCCTTGCCGATGCCTTAGCTGCCACAGGGGCTGCTGTTTTTACTTGGTCCGGCATTGTGCCTCCACGTATTTGGCAATGATATCCACTTCCACATTCACGGCATCACCCACCTTCAATGTGCCGAGCGTGGTGTGCTCCCATGTGTGCGGAATAATCATCAGTTCGATGGGAAAGGTCTCGCCATTTGGCTCACCCACTTCGTTCAACGTCAGGCTAATGCCCGCAAGTGCCACAGACCCTTTAGCCACCATGTAGCGCCGTAGCTGAGCTGGCACTTCAAACACCACGCGCCGCGCATCGCCAAACTGCGTACATTCTGTAAACCGCGCCACGGCATCCACATGGCCTTGCACAATATGGCCAGAAAGACGTGTAGCGGGGGTAACGGCACGTTCCAGATTGATCTGGTGCCCGGCTTTAAGCGCGCCCAACGTGGTGCAATCCAGTGTCTCGCTGCTTACAAAAAAGCGAACAAGGCCAGTTGTCGAAGGCGCGACTGCCGTTAAACACACACCATTTACGGCTATACTTTCACCCTCCGCCACATCATGCAGCCCGGTTTCCACTTCCAGCATAAGAGACTGGGGGCTGTGCTCCGCCTTAACCACATGACCGAGAGATTCTATGATACCGGAAAACATACCTGCTCCTGCGCACACCGCATCCATTCAGGAAACAAAGAAAGAGGTGTGACATCATGTTGGGTTGAAACAGCAAGATGATCCTGCCCTGAAGCATCCTGACGGATGGTCAGCCAATCATCCCACAAATTATGGGTTTTAAGGGCCTCCAGCAGAGTTGGCCCGGCTTCTACCAGCACCCACAGCGCATCACTTTGCGCCAGAATATCTGGCAGGTGTGCAATATCAGGGCAGAAGCTTACATCGAACGCGGCTGAAACACTGGCCAGCCACTCAGCCGGAGCATGTTTTTCCTGGCCACATACCACCAACAGGCGGCGGCGTTCAGGGTGATCTTCAACATGCCGAACAGTTAGCGTGGGCCTATCAGCCAGCACGGTGCCTGTGCCTGTTACAATACCATCTGTTACGCGCCGCAAAGCATGTGCCAGACGGAGGGATGCAGGGGTTGTAAAGGTTTTTTGCCCTTGGGGTGGCACCATGGACCCTTTGCTATCCAGCGCCTGTTTAACGGTTATCCAAGGCCGCCCATGTGTCATGCGCCAAGCAAATGGTGCCAGCAACGCACGGCAACGTGCATATGTGCCCGCAGCATTCATGCACTGCCATAAGCGGTTAACCGTAATACCTTCATGCTCCAAACGTGCGGCACCCCCGCCCTGCACGTGTGGATTAGGATCTGCACAGCCAATCCAGACAGTTTTTACTGGGGTAGAAAGCAGTGCTTCCGTACATGGGGGGGTGCGACCGGTATGATTACAAGGCTCCAGCGTGACAACAGCGGTATCAATCCGCTCCACCAACCCAAGAGCACGCGCCTGCTCTACAGCCAGTCTTTCTGCATGTGCGGTGCCTGCCTGATGATGTGCGGCCACAACCAACACATCTCCTTGCGCATCCAATAACACACACCCTACTGGCGGGTTGGGGGCTGTGCGCCCTACAAAGCTCCACGCCTCAGCCACGGCGAGATGAAACGCCGCACCAATGCGTTCTGGCATGATCTGTCGGGAAATCTGTGAAAAGCTGTTCACCCTGTTTCTGCCCGCGTTCTCATAAACCAGACGGACTCAGGGCGTAAGATAGCCTTGCACGCACGTCATTCTGAACGAATCACGATCACGCACCAGTCTTTCTGTTCTCTTCCATCCGGACTATCACCGTCGGCCCCGGAATTGCACCGGATCTGCTGACCCCGCCAGAAGCGAGCGCTCGCGGGCTTACAACGCTTTGCGCTGCTTACCGCCGGTAGGGATTTGCACCCTGCCCTGAGAACATCACACCCACAACATGCGAGTGATAACAAGTATGATGGCCCTGCATTTTCTCTTATGCAAGAGCAAATGCCTTCACAGTTTGTTAAAAACCGCCTCTACCTTGCCCAAATGTTTCGGGAAAGTTATGATGCCGCCATATCTATCTAAACTAGGTAAAAGGAACTTATTGCTCCTTAAACCCGGTCATTCTGATAGCAATCTATGGCAGGTTTTTATGGCATATCCACAGGCACGTGCGTTTTGCATCATACGCAGGCAGACGAAACAACTTTAACCTGTATGCCCTTCATATCAGATCTGCACCACAGATTCCGCATGCCGTTTTTGGCTATGCGTTGCCTTTCCTTACAGCCACAGCGGAATACGGAGCACTATCTGCCCCTGTTTCTGCCAGCCAACATGGATTTACCATGAGCATACCCGACCAGAAGCAAACATCTGCTTCTTCTACACCACCCTATTCTGGCCTGGCTGGCTGGATTAACAGACGCCTTCCGGTCATTTCTGCCTTTCGGGCTGAATATGTTGATTTCCGTGTGCCGCGCAATCTGAATGGCTGGTGGAATTTTGGGGCCATTCTTACGCTTGTTCTGGGGCTGATGCTAGCCAGTGGCATTTTTCTTGCCATGAACTATACCCCCACAGATGCAGGGGCTTTTCTTTCTGTTGAAGCTATAGAACGCCAGCTTTCTGGCGGATGGCTTTTACGTGCCATGCATATGACAGGCGCAAACCTGTTTCTGGCTGCTTTGTATTTGCATCTGTTCCGTGGGCTTTATTATGGATCTTACAAAGCCCCGCGTGAACTGCTGTGGTTAACCGGCCTTGTACTGATGCTGATGGTTATGGCCACCGCTTTTGCAGGCTATCTGCTGCCGTGGGGCCAAATGTCCTACTGGGGCGCAGATGTGATTACCAAGGCCGTTGGCGCCATACCAGGTATTGGCCCAACGCTAGAACACATCATGACAGGCAGCGACCATCTGGGAGACATCTTCCTCCATCGCTTTTTTGTGCTGCATTTTGTTTTGGCATTTCTGATTGTTGGGGTTGTAGGCATACACGTAGCGGCTGTGCACGTTTCTGGCTCCAACAACCCAACTGGGGTTGAGCCACGCACCCCCAAAGATACGGTGCCGTTTTACCCATACTATATCAGCAAAGATCTGGTTGGCCTTATTCTGTTTGCCATGGTGTTTGCGGCCCTGATGTTCTTCTGGCCCAATATGCTGATTGAACCAGACAACTACACCCCGGCCGACCCTATGCACACGCCTGCGGACATTGAGCCTGAATGGTATTTCCTGCCGTTTTACGGGCTGCTGCAATCTGTGCCATCCAAATTTGGCGGGCTGGTTGCGGCCGCTGGTTCTCTGCTGGTTTTGTTTGCTTTACCGTGGCTTGACCGCTCCCCCGTGCGCTCCATGCGTTTCCGCCCCCTGTGCCGTATTGGGCTGTTGGGCGTTGTATGTGCATTTATTGTGCTGGCAGATGCGGGCAAACACCACGCACAAGGTGGCTGGCTGATTGCCGCCCGTTTGGCCGGGCTTTACTATTTTGGGTATTTTCTTGTGTTCCTTCCCCTTGTGTCCCGCACGGAAAAAACGCGCCCTCTCCCTTCCTCCATTGCTGCATCACAGGGAGACGCCTAATGCGTAAGCATGTTTTTACAGGCTCCTTGCTGGCAGCATTTACGCTTGCAACGCCCACACTGGCCAACACATCGGATAATAAAGCCCCGCCTCATCAGAAATGGAGCTTTGAGGGTGCCACCGGCACCTATGATAAAGCCAGCCTGCAACGCGGCTTTCTGGTGTATGATCATGTGTGCGCCAGTTGCCACGGCATGCGCAGCCTGACATATCGAGATCTGGAAGGCATTGGGCTAAGTGATCAGGCAATTACAGACCTTGCCCATAGCAAGCAGATTCCCGGCCCGGTTGGCATCTCCGGCATGCCCACAATGCGCCCCGGCTTGCCGGATGATCACTTCCGGTCACCCTTCCCCAATGATGCAGCGGCAGCCGCTGTTATGGGTGGGGTTGCGCCTCCAGATCAATCTCGCTTGGCTGCTGTGCACCCTGGTGGCGCAGACTGGCTTTACGCCTTTCTGACAGGCTACCGCATGCCCCCGCCCGCTGATGCCCCTATTGTGCCGGGCAAATTCTATAATGATTGGGCAGAAGGCCATATGATTGGTATGCCACCGCCGTTGATGAACGGTGCCATTCAATACCCTGATGGCACACAGGCAACTGTGGAGCAGCAAGCCAAAGATATCACCACTTTCTTGGTCTGGGCCGCAGATCCGCACCGTAATGAGCGCCACCATATTGGCAAAGGGGTTCTGGCTTATCTGGCTGTTCTGCTTGTTCTGGCTATCGCATGGAAGCGGAAAATCTGGAAAAACCTGAAATCGCACGGATAAACGGAAAGCACGAACACCATGACACGCGAAACCGAAGAAACCGCAGCAACAGAACAAGCCCCCGGACGCCGTGACTTTTTGGGAATTGTAACCACGGCTGGCACAGTTACAGGCTTGGCAGCCTGTGCTGTTCCGTTTGTGCAAAGCCTGAAGCCGCAAGACAGCGCATCCGCCCATCTGCCTGTGGATGTTGATATTTCCAAACTTACCCCCGGCCAACAGATGACAGTTGTATGGCAGGGCAAGCCTGTGTTCATCATGCGCCGCACACCAGAGGAAATTGCTGCACTGCAAGACCACGCGCTGGCCGAAAAACTACGGGATGCAGAGTCTGCTGCAAACCAGCAGCCCGCTTACGCCCGCAACTGGCATCGCTCTCTTGTGCCAGAATATGGTGTTTACGTGGGTATTTGCACGCATTTGGGCTGCGTGCCGGGCCTTAACCAACCTACAGGCAACACGGCTGATACATGTGGCGGCTATGGCTGCCCCTGCCACGGGTCAAAATTTGATCTGGCAGGCCGCGTTTATAAAGGCGCACCGGCTCCGTATAATTTGCCTGTGCCGCCTTATTCCATGCCCTCACCAACCAGTATCCGGCTGGGAGAAAACCCCAAGGGGCAAAACTTCGATTTCTCAACAATCGAACAGATCTAAACACCTACTACAAACGCCGCACTCACCCTGCGGCGTTTTTTATATCTGCGTAGTAGACTCACCTCACTCTTGGAGTGTGAGATGAATTGCCAGAATGCACTCTTATCGAGAGAATGGAAAACCGCCAATCTAAACTGTGTTTTTCAACCATCTTGATTGCAAGGGTATAAATAAATGTCTGATATTGTGGTGGTTTATCATTCTGGGTTTGGCCACACGCGCAGAGTAGCAGAATACGTTGCCAAAGGTGCTAACGCTGCAATTCTGGAAATTGATCAAAATGGTGATCTGCCAGAAAACGGCTGGGAAGCTTTAAACAAAGCCAAAACCATTGTGTTTGGTTCCCCCACCTATATGGGCAATGCCAGTTGGCAGTTTAAGAAATTTGCAGATGCTACATCGCGCATCTGGTTCAATCGTGGGTGGCAGAACAAACTGTTTGCCGGATTTACAAACAGCGCCAGCCCGGTGGGGGATAAAGGGTGCACTATGGCATGGTTTCAGGTTCTGGCGGCGCAGCACGGTGGCATCTGGATCAGCCTAGACCTGCTGCCTTCCAACACAAAAGCCGCTACAAAAGCCGATATCAACGTGCTGGGTGGTGCCGCCGGCCTGCTGGTGCAAAGCCCATCTGATGCTAGTGTAGATGAAATTCCGAGCGGTGATCTGGATACAGCCACCACTTACGGCACACGCATTGCCGAAGTAACTGCGCGCTTTAGATAACAAGCATTTAGCCAGCATGTTTCCTGCCCCCGAATAGCAGACATGCTGGCTATACCTTTTTCAGCCAGCCCCTCAAACGCTAAAACACCCCCAGTATCTACCGCAAACGGGGACGTAATGGCTGTTTCTTGGGGGGATTTTCAGGCTATCATCCAGCTTTCCGCGGGGCTGAATGTTGCTATTCTCAGCTTTGTGGATATCAGCATCCCTGCCATTAAGGAACGCCGCCGTGTGTTTTCCAAAGCACGGCAGGAGCTGGAAATCTACCGCAAGAACCCGCACAAAGTGACAACAGAAGATAAAGCCGCCCATGCAGGCGCGGTGGGTGAAATAGACCGCCAGCTTTTTGACCTATGGCGTGAGACATCAGAGTTTGAAACCGTGGAAGATTCCATGATTAAAACAACGGGTGTTTTTGGCTTTATTGGTGCAATCGTGAGCATAAGCTTGTTGTGGTATTCCGGCCTGCATTACGATGATCCAATCCGAACATCTGGAGAGTTGCTGACGTTACTTTCCTTCCTCTCCTTGGCTGCGGCGTTTTTCATTAACTTTCTTACTGCGTTCAAGGCCGCACATTATACAAAACGCTGCAATGACCTGCGCCAACAAATGCGGCAAAAATTATAACTGCCAATCCTACGCCACGGGTAAATAACATTCATTATTTCTTTTTTATTTCTTTATCGGAATGTTTCTGCCTAAACTACCAAACACTTTGGCCATGTAACAGCCGCACTGAAGGGACATCCCCCTCCATGACGACGCTTCCTAAAAAACAGAAAGTTCTGCTGCTTCTCTCTGCTTCTTCACTGTTGTTTCCGGTTTTGCATAAAACGGCACATGCGCAGGTTCTGCCCTTTACAAGCCTGAAAACCAGCAGTTCCAGCTTGGGCCGCTGGTTGTCTGATATTACCCTTACGGGGCAGATTGAAGGCGGTATCATGGCCAATCCGGCACGCCCCAATCCCGGCTATAACTACGGAGACTTTCTGGCCGACCACGCCAACCAGGTACAACTGAACCAAGCTGAATTCACTATTTCCAAAGCCATCGATTCCAGCCTGAACGAGTATCAGATCGGATTCACCCTAGAAGGGCTGTATGGTTCCGATGCCAGATACTACCATGTGCTTGGCATTTCAGATCAGGAATGGAAGGCGCGTTACCAGCTTATTCCCGCCCAAGCGCATGTGGATGTGCATCTACCGTGGCTAACAAAAGGTGGGCTGGATATGCAGGTTGGTATTCTACAGGCCCCCATGGGTGTTGAAGGGTTAGACCCCACATCCCGCGCCTTTTATACACTTGCCTATACATCTGAATATTCTGTGCCGTTTGAACATATTGGTGCTATGTTTAACTGGCACGTAACGCCAATAGTGGATGTCACTTTCGGAATTGATACCGGGAACCAGACATCCTTTGGCAGCTCCGATAACAACCACATGCCTGCGGCTTATTTTGGCTTCAACCTCAATAATCTCGCACATGGTAAACTACGCATTGTAGAACTCAGCCGCGTTGGGCCGGAAAACTCTTGGCGCTCGGTCGGGCATTACGAAGCAGACCACGCACAACGCTTCTGGAACGATATCAACGCCACCTATAATATAAATGACAAGCTCTCTGTTACTGCAGAATTCAACTACCTGCATGATGAAGGGGTGCGTGGCATAGGTGCACGTGGGCAATTTGCTGGCGCAGATGCAGAAAGTTTTGTCAGCTTCCTGAGCTACAAGATCAACAAGGAATTCACCTTCAATTACCGCGGCGAAATTTACCGCGATAATAACAACATGATGGTAGCCACCTTCCGCGGCAACAACTCCTATATGGAAGCCTTGGCTGGCACGGGCGGAGAAACTGTTGCTGGCCCCTCTGGCCATGGCACCACATATGGGGATCTCTCCTTGAACGTCGTGTATCATCCAGATTTGGGGCACCATGTGCGCGTATTTCAGCTTCGGCCAGAAATACGGTTTGATCGCTCCCTTAATGGCACCACACCTTTTAATGGTGGCCGCAACAACGGCATGTTCACCTTTGGTGGCGATGCGGTTATCGGGTTCTGATACATTCAGACACAGGCTGCAATATTCACCGCAGCCTTTTTTGTCTTTCTAACTGCCTAATCTGGATGAGAGCACCAGATACAAAATAAACACACAGTCCAACCCGCAGAGCATCAGGGTAAGTTCTGCCCATTTGCGGGTTGTCAGCACAAAGGCTGTGTGCAGCAGCAAACCCAGCGCCAGACTGACCATAAAATCACCCGTCAGCACGGTTACAAGCAACATAAACAGCGGAATAACCCGCTCCTGCACAGCCAAAGATTTCAAGTCTGGCAGGCTGCCAAGCATACCCAAGCCAACCAGAATAAGAGCCGGAGCAGTTGCCACAGCAGGCACGCAGATAATAAGTGGCCACAAGATAGATGACACAGCAAACAAACATGCCACTACCAGCGCTGTCAGCCCTGTGCGCCCCCCTTCTTCCACGCCCACCAAAGATTCTAGATAAGCCGAAACAGTGGATGTGCCTAAAGCAGAACCAATAACACTGGCCGTTGCATCTGCCACAAAAGCCGATTTTGCCAATAAAGGCTGCCCCTGTTTATCCTTAAGGCCAGAACGCTGCATTACGGCCATCATGGTGCCGGTAGCATCAAAAAAATCACCCAAAAAGAAATAAAGCGTTATGGGCAAAACCAGAAACAGATTGGCAAACAGGCCATGAAAATCATACGGAAACAACATGAACCATGGATAGGATGGCCAATCCACCCAATGCGCGGGAAGTTGCGTCACCTTGCTGCCATCTGGATGTGCAACCCATAAGCCAGCTATTGTTACGGCAATAACAGACACCAAAATGGCGGCCGGTACACGCGCCCATTTTAACATCATGGCCAGAAAAACCCCGGCCAGCGCTAAAAGCACAACAGGGTTGGACAACTGCCCAAAAACCAACCCTTCTCCACCCTTCGTTACCAAGCCACCATTTACAATGCCGATATGAGCCACAAAGGCTCCAATGGCAAAATGAATGCCCTGTTTGACCGAAAGCGGAAACGTTTCAACAATTCTGCGGCGCCACGGCGTAAGGGAAAGAAACAGAAAGGCCAGCCCTCCTAACAGCACCATTGTAAAGGCCTGAGCCGGTGGCACTCCCATACGCACAATAACAATCTGGGCGAACACCACATTGCTGCTCATAACAGGTGCAAGCGCTATGGGCAGGTTGGCCCCCACCGCCATGATAAAGGACCCCACAACCGCAGAGGCAATGGTAGTGATAACCATGGTATGTTGGTCTAACCCGGCAGAAGCCAGAATATTGGGGTTAACTGCCATAATATAGGCCATTGCCCCAAAAGTGGTGATACCCCCCACAACTTCCTTGGGAATACTGGAACCTCGGCCAGAAATATCAAAAACACGATCCAGACATGCACGCATGCCTGACCATAAATCTCTCATCCATTCCTCGGCAGTGCTGCTGGGGCCAGTTTCTGCTTTATCTTACGGATGTACGAACAAAAATAACACCAGCAGAATAAAAGATTTCCTGCCTTAACGCACGCAATCTGCGCAGCACATAGCAGCCATCCCTCCTTCCCCGTAGCTGAATGCAGGGAGCATCCCCATTTCGTAAAATGAACAAATGCTTAGGCTTGAGCATCAAAGCAGAAAGGACTTTTTTATGACCGATAAAGCACCGCACGAAACCAGCTCCCTTTTCCATCTGGCAGAACGCGCCCTTAAACAGCCCAAGCTAGCAACTAAGGAAGAAGTGCGTGAACTGGCAAATTATGTGCTTAAAGGCGGCGTTAAGGCTGGTGAAGCCGAACGCGAAGTGGCCAAAAAAGCAGAGCGCAACCCAGAAGGTGTAGAAGCCTCTGAAATTGAATCTCTGGCAAAAACCGTTATTACCGCACATTCCTGATAATCGCGCAGGCGGGTGGCCAAAAACCACCCGTCATTCATTTTAGAACAGGGCTGCCTCTTCTTCTTTCCGAAGGATATAATACGGACAAAGAAGGGAGATGAATTTGAAAAAGATACTTCTGGTTGCCATGCTAATATGGGCAACACCAGTTATAGCCTTTTCTGCACCGCAGACTGTAGATGATGCTTACCCTTATGTAGATGCCGCATCCATTTTACTAACCAATGATATCAAAGCATTTTTAAGTGGTGGCAAAAGCCTTATTAACTGGGCTCCAGTTTTTCCGCGCCCAACATCCATAACAGCCCAAGCCTATTGGGCAGAATGGAAATCCAGTTCTGTTACTGCTGCAAAAAATTTCCCCATGGATAAGCCTATCTATATTACCGGGCAGGCTCTTTCTGTTTCCCAAACTGGGGAAGATTTTTATGTTGATTATGCTTCCTCCCCATCAGGAATAGATGATGTGCAGGCATATCTTTCCAATAATGGTGTAAATGCTGCCTCATCTTATTCTGCCGGAAAAAAAATTTCTCTGCTCTGCTTTCGTGCAAAAAACATGTTCCAGCCAACAGATTTAGGCGGCTGTGAAGACACTGGCAGTGTTGCGCAAAATATTTTTGTAGATGCGTATAAAGATTTGGCTCTTATCGCAGCAGGCAAAAGTGGGGGCAGACTGCCTTTTTCTGCCAGCGCACAAAGAATGATTATTTCAGCGCAAAATTGTGCCCAGAAATTACGCAAAGCGGCATCGGAAGCGGTTTCCACCAGAGAAATGGCTTCATGCAGAGGTGGTGGGTAAATACAATACAACACCACAGCCTGACAGGCTAAATAACCTGTCAGGCACTAGTGGTATTACAGATTCAATGTGCGTTTAAGTGCTGCACAGTAGGCATCCATAAACCTACGGGAAAGTTCTGCATCCGGCACATACATATCAAACACATGATAAGCCCCCGGCACCACCATAACTTCCGTGGGCACAGCCGCTGCCATCAGGCGGGTTGCGTAATCAAGGTCTTCCTTCAAAAACAGATCCATTGATCCCACACCAATAAAGGTGGGGGGCAAACCTGCCAGATCTGTTGCACGGCCAGCGGCTGCATATGGCGGCGTTTGTGGGCCACCCGCTTTATCGCCCAAATAAGCCTGCCATGCGTATTTGTTGGCAGAACGTGTCCAGACAAATTCACCAAAATTAGCGCCTGGATCACTGTTTACCGCTGTACGATCATCCAGCATGGGGTAAATAAGCAGTTGGAAAGCAAGTTTGTATTCTTTTTTGTCACGCGCCATCAGGCTTAGGGCTGCGCTTAAACCACCACCTGCACTTTCACCGGCAACAACAACCTTATCGCGCGAAATGCCAAGTGTGCTGGCGTTTTCATGCACCCATTTCAGAACGGCATAACAATCTTCAATAGCGCCGGGATATTTCACCTCTGGCGCGAGACGGTAATCAACCGAAAAAATCTGAAAACCCAGATCACTAGCCAGCCTTTGGCATTTGGGGTCATCCACTTCCGGGTGGCCAGAAACAAGGCCGCCGCCATGAATGTAAACCATAGCGGGTGCATTGGGTTGCACTTCGCGCGGTGTATAAACAACAACACGTACATCTGGGGCATTATTCAACCCCGGCACGTATTCTTCCCGCGTGATAACATCTGGCAGAGGCCGACCTTCTATAAGGCGCACAGATGTTAGAAAAACTTCTCGCACTTCTGGAAGTGAAAGCGATGAAAGACCATCAAATGATGGCATTTTCTCAAGAATGGGAAGAAATTCGGGATTAACTACTGATTTTGGCATAGTAACTCGCCTCCTATTTTGCGGCTGGCATCACAGACCGTGCCGCAAGACAAGTTTATATACTCACGATCATCATAATTTATTGATTAATATCAATATAAAAATACAATACATCAATATTTTATATATGATTTCCATATAATACATTATTATATATGCGTTATAAATTCAATTTATTAAAAATATATAGTTTAAATAAAATTAAAACGCATAATATATTTTGCATGAATGCGAAATTTATTAACAAACAACAGGTATTTTAAAATACAACCTGTATCTATTGCCCAAATGCATTCATGGCCAGATTGATTTACACCCGTCTGGCCATGAATGCTTATTCTCTAATTAAGAAAAGTTCTTTGTATTATCAGCCATTTTTTCATTATCCAAAACATAATATCCGGTGTCCCGGATTGTTATAGACAGCAGTCCCATGTGATGGCTGCTCAGGAGATCCCCCAAA
>NZ_VHOP01000045.1:0-353 GCF_008704325.1 Acetobacter sp. DmW_125128
ACGCTCAACAATTTGTCTGATGAGCGGACGGAATATCTGATCAACGATCGCCTCTCCTTTATGCGTTTCCTTGGTCTGGGACTTTCGGATCGGGTGCCGGATGCCAAAACGGTCTGGCTGTTCCGCGAGCGTCTGACCCAGGCGGGTGCGATCGAAGGGCTGTTCAACCGCTTTGATGCGACCCTGCGCAACGCCGGGTATTTACCGATGTCAGGCCAGATCCTGGATGCCACACTGGTAGCTGCTCCAAAGCAGCGGAACACCAACGCAGAGAAAGCCGATCTTCGGGAAGGACGTATTCCTGAAGACTGGCAGGACAAACCCGCAAAGCTGTCGCACAAGGATCGTCATGC
>NZ_VHOP01000046.1:0-22230 GCF_008704325.1 Acetobacter sp. DmW_125128
CAGATACGAGAAAACAGCAACGTCGTTCCTCGCCATCATCCACATCGCTGCCGCAGCAGACTGGATCAAGTCCTAACAGGCCCTAGTTCTGACACAGATGACAACAAGTAATAGTGCAACACTCTACAGTATTCGTCACGTATTTGAAGACGAGGAAATTTCCAGCCGGTCAACTGCTCTTGATCGGACGCTTCTTTACAAAGCGCGGCCCAACTATCAGATGGGTTGCCGTTCTCCAGCATCCTCTTGAAAACTTTGTAGGCATCGGTCTTTGCAGCATAGGTGCGCAAATTGTTTTCATCGTTCACCCAAGCAAAGATGATAATTTACGCAAAAATCCTCCTGTTAAATATGAAAACTAAATTATACGGTTGATAATTAATTATGAATTTATACAATGAACAAAATTTTATTATATAATAACGATAATTTTTTTACCGACCACCAAACATTTTCCCAACAAAAGCTGTTCCCACCATAGCAACAATACCCCAAAATATGACGCGCACGGTAGGCCGCAAAGGTGCAGCACCACCGGCACAGGCCCCCACAACGCCAAGTGATGCCAAGCTTATGAGTGAGACGGCGGACACAACCCATGATACAATAGATGAAGATGAGAGTAATGCAGCCAAAACTGGAAGTATTGCGCCAGACGAAAATGCTCCAGCCGATGCACAGGCGGCTTGTATTGGTCGTGCAGATGTTGCATCAGAAATACCCAATTCATCACGGGCATGTGCCCCCAATGCGTCATGTTGCATCAGCTGCTGTGCAACCTTGTGCGCCAGAGCACCATCCAGCCCGCGCTGGCAATATATATCAGCCAGTTCGCCAACTTCGGTATCCCAACTGCTACCAAGCTCCTGCTTTTCACGGGCAAGATCAGCTTTTTCTGCATCTGCCTGTGAACTGACAGAAACATACTCTCCTGCAGCCATAGACATGGCTCCGGCCACCAGGCTTGATATTCCAGCCAGCAAAATATTTTCTCGACTAGCATGTGCACTAGCAACACCCATAATAAGGCTGGATGTTGACAGAATACCATCATTCGCGCCCAACACAGCAGCCCGCAGCCATCCCAAACGGGATGTTGCATACGTTTCTTTCTGGCTATTCAAGATATTATTTCCTATATTTGATTGATGTATTTTCAATCGCCTACATTTTCTGAAAAACATTTCTTTTCACAAGAGAAATCACAACAGAAATCATTTCATCCAGAACATCATACATCACAAACATGACACAAACCTGAACGTATTACTGTCAGCTCTCTTCAGGCAGCAGTATGATTTCTGGGTTAGGGAAACACAGGGAAACACTTAATCCCTGCCCAGAACCAGTAAGAGGTGATTGTAATTGCAAGCGCGCATCCATCTGTCTGGCAATATTACTGGCAATTGCTAAACCAAGGCCGCTTCCATTACTGGAACTGCCACCACGCACAAATGGGCTTGTCAGATGAGCCAATGTGTCCGGAGCCAAGGCAGGACAATCATTAATAACGTCAATACAGCCCTCAGGTTTTACCTCAACCTTTACTGGCATATCAGAAGTGCCATGCAAGAGGGCATTTTCAAGCAGATTACGCAACAGAATACCGGTTGCGTCCATATCTCCATAAACAAAAATATGTTCAATACCCTTGGCTTTTAAATTAATACTCCGGCCATCACGTGGTAGATGCCCCAGATCATCAACCAGCACATATAATACGGCCAGCAGATCAAAACGATCTCGCCGAAAAGCAACGCCAGAAGAGGCACGTGAAAACTGTAGAAGTTTTTCAACCGTTCGGGCCAATCTACAGGTGCGATCAACTATAACTTCCACCCGTTTATTAGCCAAAGATCCTTCAGGCAACATGCGCCCCAACATCTGCACCTGCGCAAGCAAGGCACCAAGTGGGTTACGCAATTCATGCGCTGCACTAGCTGCAAAAGCGCGTTCAGTAGAAAGTGCTGTTTTAAGACGGGACAGAAGCGTGTTTACGGCATGCTGGATGGAAACCAGTTCGACCGGCAAATCAAGTGACGAAATAGGGCTTAAATTCCCACTGCCACGAGATTGCATTTCATCATGCAAACGCTTTAAAGGTCGTAAAGCACGACGTACTATCAGGCGTACCAACACCCAAATTACGGGCAAAAAAATCAGTATCGGCAAAATGGCTATAGCAGTTGCGCGCCATGTGGCCCCTCGCCGATGCAACGTGGGTTCTCCAACCAAAACACGATAAGCCGTGGCCGTAGGTGCTGCGATATAAACCCTAAACAAAGGCGTATTAGCAAAACCTGTATGAATATCAGGCACAAAAGGCTCAACCGGTGCATTTTGAGAACGCAGAACAACATGGCCAGATTGATCAACAACCTGATACGCAAGTGTTCGTGGCCCCACATCGGGCACCCATGCCACGTTGTCTGACTGGGCTTTATGCGGCTGTATGGTGATGATAGCCTGCAAACGTTCGGATACTTCCTGCAAGGAATTGTCCAGACGTTCTGTTATTTCGTAACGCGTGAAACCAGCAACTGCGACACTAAGGGCAAGAAGACTCAGCGTGACCACACACAGAACACCACTGACAATCCGGGTCGCAAGGCTCCAGTTTTTCATGCATCTGCTCTATCGGGTAGGCAGTATCCCCGGCCACGAACGGTTTTTATAGCCGTATTGCCAACTTTTTTACGTAGGCGGCTAATAAAAACTTCGACCGTATTGCTGCCAACATCCTGATCCAATGCATACAGGGCTGTATCAATCTGCTGGCGAGAATAAATGCGCCCGGGCCTGCGTGACAGTAATTCCATGATTGCCCATTCCCGTGCTGTTAACTCAAGTTCCATCTCGTTACGCGTCACGGAACCATTTTCCCGGTCAATAACAATCTCGCCTATCTGGTAGCAGGCCTGCCTGCGTGGCGTGACATACCGGCGCGCGACTGCTGCAATCCGCGCAACAAGTTCGTTCAGGTCATAAGGTTTGACAATGTAATCATCTGCTCCATCGGACAAACCTGCAATCCTGTCACTGATCTGGTCTTCTGCCGTTGTGATTAAAATGGCGGTATCAAAGGACGTGCGGCGGATCTCGCGCAAAAGATCGCGCCCATTGCCATCTGGCAGCCCAAGATCCAGCAACATGAAGTCATAATCCACAGTTGCTACGGCTGCGCGTGCATCTTCCAGTGTCATGAACCAGTCCACGGCATGTCCATCCTGCCGCATACGCTCTTGCACGGCTGCCCCAAGATCGTGCTCGTCTTCCACAATGAGGATACGCATCAGTTCTGAACCTTCTCTCGCATGACACGAGCATACAGGGATGGCAGCACCAGCAGAGTAAGCAGCGTGGATGTTACCAGCCCGCCAATCACCACACTAGCCAAAGGCCTTTCCACTTCCGCCCCGGCACTTTCAGAAAACGCCATGGGAAAGAAGCCAAGGCTGGCCACCAACGCCGTAGCCATAACCGGCCTGAAGCGGGCTTTTGCGCCCGCAAAAGCTGCCTGCGCCACGGCCATCCCTTGCGCGCGCAATGCGGCTATTTCGCTCACCAGCACAACGCCATTCAGAATAGCCACCCCAAACAGGGCAATAAATCCAATACCTGCTGAAATACTAAAGGGCATTCCACGTAATGTCAGCATAATAATGCCACCGGTTGCAGCCACAGGCAGATTAATAAAAACCAAGAGTGCGGGCGTGATTGCGCCAAAGGTTACAACCAACAATGCAAATATCAGGCTAAGGGCAATCGGCAGAACAATTTCCAGACGTTGCACGGCTGAGCGTAGGTTACGAAACTGCCCATCCCATTGCATGGTATAACCCGATGGCAGATGCACATCATGCGCCACACACTGCTGCGCTTCGGCAACAAAGGAGGCAAGATCCCGCCCTCGCACATTTGCCTGCACAACCATGCGGCGGCGCACACCATCACGACTGATACGTGGTGTACCGTCAACTTCATGCACATGCGCCACTTGTGAAAGCATGACATTCCCCTGCCCATCCATACGCCGGACAGGCAAGGCAGCAATAGCTGCCGCTGAAGCCACATGGCGACCGTTCAGGCGCACCTGGGTGCTGATAATGGCATTACCAACAATAACAGGTCGCGCACCAATATGCCCGCCTATGGCTTCCACCGTATCCAGAATATCCTGTACTGCCACGTTGCGGCTGGCCACCTGTGCGCGATCAATGTCCACCACAACCAGTGGCACACTGCCATCACCCGCCGCTGCCACATCTGCGGCACCTTTTACACTTGAGATAGCAGCTACAACCTTGTTCCCCAGAGTGGTGAGTGTTGTCAGGTCACCACCAAAAATCGAAACTGCAATCTGTGTTCTTACGCCAGAGAGCAGATCATCCATGCGCATCTGCACCGGCTGACTCCAGGAATACAGTGCATCTGGCAATTCTCGCCGCAGCGTCTTATCCATTGCAGCCACCAGCCCAGCCTGCGTGCGTGCGGTTTTCCATGTTGATGGTGGGTTGAGAAGAATAAAGCTATCAGTCTCATTCACACCCATCGGGTCTGTGGGAATGGCGGATGTGCCCGTATTGCTGACAACCGTTTTGACTTCAGGAAAACCCCTCAGAATCTGTTCCTGTCTTGTCACCGATGCAAGCACTGTCTCCAGAGATGCTGAGGGCAAACGTGTGGTGGTAACAGCCAAAGCCCCTTCATCAAGCTGGGGAATGAACTCCCCACCCAGACGTGTTGCAAGACCTGCCGATAACACCAGAACGGCCAGCGTACCCCCAAATAGAAGCCACGGATGTGCGTCTCCCCACTCTGTCAGATGTGTATATGGAGCGCGCAGTCGAGCAATAAGCCATGTATCTCCTTGTGGCCGCACACGCGCCAGAGTCAAAGCCGCAATGACGGGAATACAGATGAAGCAATAAGCCAGCGAAGCTAGAAGCGCCATGATAACCGTTTGCGCCATGGGCCGGAACATATGCCCTTCAATGCCCTGCAGGGTAAGAATAGGCAGATAGACCATAATGATGACCAGTATGGCAAAACCCACAGGCCGCATGACCTGCTGAACGGATGAGACAACCAGGGGCATAAACGCGGCTTCTGGCGCCTCCTCCCGCCTTGAAAGGATATGCTCAATAACCACCAATGAGCCGTCAACAATCATACCAAAATCAATTGCGCCAAGGCTAAGCAGATTGGCTGAAATGCCAAAATACCGCATACCGGCCATGGCGCAGACAAGAGCCACTGGGATAACGGAAGCAATCACCAGAGAGGCCTGCCAGCTTCCAATCACAACCACAAGCACCACTATCACCAGCACAGCACCCATCAGCAGGTTATCGCGCACGGTTGCAATTGTTTGCCCGGTTAATGTGGCGCGGGTGTAATAGGGCTCCAGCGTAACACCCGTTGGTAGGGATTGCCTTATGCTTGGCAAAGCACGATTGATGGCGGCCAATGTAGCATTAGAACTTGCGCCACTTTCCATCATCACCACACCAATCACAATTTCACCCTGCCCATCACGGGTAACAGCGCCAAGGCGTGTGCGTGCTCCAATTGTAATGCGCCCAAGATCACGCAAACGTATAATAGATCCATCGGCATTGGCGCGTACGGCAATATTGCCAAAATCAGCAAGACTGCGTACCAGCCCACGCCCGACCACACTCTGCTGCTCGGCATGATGGGTGATCCACCCACCGCCTGAGGCCGCATTATTTGCATCCACCGCGTGATAAATCTCACTCACTGAAAGATTGCTGGCAATCAGCCGGGCAGGATCCAGCGCAACCTCATAGGTTTCTTCCGCACCACCATTGACGTTTACGTCCACAACGCCCGGCACAAGCCGCATCTGCGGTACTACCGTCCAGTTCATGATCCGGTTGAGTTCCATAAGTGAGCGCCCCGCCCCCTTGATCTGGAACTGCATGATTTCACCCATGCCCGTTGCAAGTGGCCCCATGCTTACAGTAATACCCGGAACAGATATGGAGCCCCGCGCCTGCTGGATGCGCTCATTTACCCGCGTGCGGTCAAGATTGATATCCGTATCATCAGCAAACTGCACATAAACAACCGAGACCCCGCCACGGGAAACAGAGCGTAGATCCGTCATACCGGGAATACCAGTCATGCTGGCTTCAACCGGAAAGGTGATCAGTTTTTCCACTTCCTCGGTTGCAAGGCCTGGTGCCACAACAGAGACAAGCACCTGCTTTGGTGAAATATCGGGCACAGCTTCCACAGGCAGTTCTAGTACTGCCATAATACCTGCCGCCAATATCAGAGCCAGTCCACCCAGCACCAGCATACGAGCCCGCAGCAAAACATCCAAATATTTACGGGTCATCAGTCTGCGTCCATTCCGGCCAGCCCGATGAGTGATTTCAGGGCAAAACTGCCGTGGCTAACCACTGCCTCACCCTCTTTCAAGCCTGAGCTTACAACCGCATGCTTACCATCATCCAAGGCTATATTCACCATCACAGGCCGGTAATGCGTTTTATCTATCTGCACAAATACGACATTATGAACATCAATTTTCTGAAGGGCATCTGAAGGCACGACAATTCCCGTTACACTGTCACGCTCCGTCAAGCTGGCATCCAGCACCATGCCTGGAACCAACACACCAGTTGGGTTGGAAACACGGCTGATAACACGCACCAACCCTGTTTGCGGGTTGGCCATGCCATCCACTGTATCAATCCGGGATGTGATGGCACCATCGTTGGTCTCTGTGGTCTGTAGTCCACCGGGCTGAAGACGTGCTGCTTGTTCCGGCGTAATGTCCGAAACAATCCACACGTCAGACAGATCCGCTACGCTCGCCACGTTTGTAGTTGGCGTTAAGTCTGCAGCGACAGATGTGTCTAGCGTTTGCACCATACCATCAACCGGAGAGATCAAGGTTGAGACCTCATCCTGCTGTTTCCGGCTGCTTTGTTCAGAGGATGAATTGAACTCCTCGTTAAACCGATGACCCAATGTATCCACATCTGCTTTCCGGGCCAGCATGGTTGCATCCGCCTGCGCCAAAATATCCTGCCTGCGGCGCAGCTCTGCCAATGAAAGGGTTCGACCAACCAGTTGTTTTGCGCGCTGCACTGCAGCTACAGCATCATTTCTACTGGCAATGGCAGCGGTTAACGCGGCACGCATCTGAATGGCTTGAAGCCGTGTACCATGAAGGGAATGATCCTGATAGCGCAGTAGGGCCTGTCCTTTACGGACTGAAGCACCTGGTTGCACCAAAACATCCAGCACTTTGCCGCTTCCGGCTGGGTGAATATACACAAGCCGCGTAGTATCAGGCATAACCCGGCTGATAACTGGCAAATTGCGAGAAACCTTGCCGGATTTAGAAAAGATCACTGTAATGCCTTCATTTTTTATTGCTGCCATATCCAGCGTCACAACTGAAGGAAGTATCTGATCTTCGGCATTGGCGAGAGACGACATACAAAAACACACAGTGAAATACAGAAGGATACGCCCTTTCATGGTGTGATCCCCATGGCAATCATCATACGCAGCGTTGCGACATGCCACTCTACCTCTGCTCGATCGTTGGCAAATTGCGCATTGCAGGCCGCCTGTTTTGCCTGCATGACAGTTTCGAGTGTTGCCTCTCCCACCTGCCATGCATGCTCTTCTGCCGCTGCATGCTTTTGCATATTTGCGGCGGCTATACGTGTAGTCTGCCGGGCCGCTGTGGCAGCCATCAGCCGAGCCCGCACACGGGATATTTCCAGATGCACCATGCGCCGGGCCTGTATTTCCTGACTATTGGCAGAAGCAAGCCTGTTGCTGGCCTCAGACATAATCGGTGTATTCCGGGCCTCGCTTGGTAGTGGGATGCTAAAGTTGACACCAACCCGATCATCCCATGGGCTGCCATACTGTTTTTCATGAATCACATCGATGCCCAGTTCTGGGTTGGGCATAAAAGAGCGGCGGGCAAGCTTCATATTAGCTTGTGCAGCTTCAACATTTTTGTGTGCGGCTTTTACACGCGGATCATTGTCTTCCATATCACGCGGTTCCACAAACCGCACATGTGCCATATCTGCGCCATGAGAAAGATCAACCTCAACTGGCTGGGCAAATAAAACTTCCAGTTCAGCCTGAGCATTTTCCTGATATTCTTGCGCTAATGCCTGTTCATTACGGGCATTTTCCATTTCTGACTGTGCTATCTGGCTTTCCGAAGATGAAGATTCACCTACATGCGCAGAATGAGCAACCAAACTGTTTATCCTGCTTGCATACTCATACAGTTGATGTGCCGCCTTTAAACGTTCCTGAGCAATCTGTGCTTTGGCCGCCCCATCCAATATCCTTATGGAAAGCGACAGGTATTCAACATTTAACTGCTCATCCAGAGATGCAGCTTCAGCACTTGCAACCTGACGTGTGGCGCTCCCCTGCCCTGGTAACCAAAGCGGTACGGACACCCCTCCCTGATAGGTGGTGTACCCTTCATTACTCCCAATTGCATGGTCATCCATATATTCACCGGACAGAGTTGGTCCGCCAGCAAACCATGATCCTGCCGCACTGCTGCGCGCCTTTGCAGAATGATGGCCAATCTGCAATTCCGTACGCACAGGATCAACCGCCCAAGCCATATTAACGGCTCTATGATAATCTATTTTTTCTGGAATTTTCTGGGCATTTGCGGAAAATATACTAAATGAAAAGACCGCAACACTGTGGAATAATATCTCACGCATGAAGTTACACGCAGCCTCCTACGGAATAATCGGCTTGTTGTGTGCAATCCGGACAGAAAGATCATTCCATAAATTGATCGTTGCCAGGTTGATATCGCCTTTTATGGATGAGGGTGATTGGGTGCGTGAAAAAGACGTCAGGGCCATGCGTTCACCAATCACAAAACGCCCTTGCGAAAATAATGTGACGGAAAGCGATCCCAACCGCCCCTGCCCGACCGGACGCTTGATAGACACCCGCATATGTGGTGGTGGCACAGCAATAGCGTGAAATGCCTGAAGTTCTGTTTTTTCTATAGGACAGGCCACACTCTGCAAGACTGCTTGCCGTAAAACAGAATGTGGATAGCCCGCATATGAGCCATCTATATGCAGAAGAATACCTTCTTCCGCTCCCTTACATATACTTTCTGTTTCGGTATAAGAGACACATCCACACAGGCTGAGTGTTATCAGAATTGACAATCCATAACGTATCACCCGTTGCATAACCTGTATCTGGCCTTCCTAACACGATTCACAGCACGCCGTTGTGGCGCTGACATCTTTTGCCTCTATAACGCGCAAAGATGACGTGAACCTGAATGCTCATCAGACAATGTTTTCTACGGAGAAAGAAAATTTCTCATCACATCGCTCTGCTTCATATTCCGAGTGTCCAGACTCTGGCGATGGAAACATTGGCCGGCATCCATCGAACCCTAGGTTTAGGACTCATTCTTTAAGATAGAAGATGAAGCTTGCTACAATGTGGATTGCGGACATAAATGTATGAGCGCAGCGATCGTATCGTGTTTCTATCCGTCGCCAGTTTTTCAGTTTTGCGAACATGCTTTCGATCAGATTTTTCTTTGGTGGAATACAGGCGGTGATGTACCGGTCTGCGAGAGACTGTCTGATTTTATTGCTGTCGCATTCCCGATCACCGATGATTTACTCTGTCTCATCCGACAGGCCTGCCATCAGCACCTTGGATGGTTCGCTCTTCTACAAAAGACAAGGTGGACAAGGTAATCAGAGCCTCGCATATTTGCGGCAAACAGGCTGCCGCTGTAACGGCCATGCCTCCTCAGACACTATGTCCACAGGCAACAAAACGGGTAATTCCTGCCCGAGCACAAAAGATAGACAAGAATTCATGTCCCTCCTGAAAGATAAAAGACCTGTCGATCGTACCCAGATGAGGATCAGAACTTCCGAACCCTAGCCTGTCATAAGCAATAACTCTCCAACTGGTAACAAATGCCAATTGCGCAGGAAATTTTTCCATAGGGCACAGCAGCCTAGAGATTCATGCAGAAGAAGAATGGAAGATCCAGATTTATCTGGTATTCCTGCACATATGGGAGACTAGGTTTTTACAAAAATCTGCCCTTCAGACATTTGAACGAAGAATTCATCTTCTTGAACACTTGAATGATTTCCGACAGTGACCGACACGACGATCTCCCCGAACAACAAACGTTATTATTACTTATTTCAACTGAAATACTTCAGGTATGATAACAGGCCGTTACAGGTCTTGTTGCAGAGTGACCATGAGCCGGAGCAAAAAACTCTGCCGCCACCATATGGGGGAAAACGAAACTTCTTGCGTTCAAAAAAAGCGATCAGGCATCTACTGCCCCGTGCCAAGAGGAAGTTCCCACGACACTTTGACGGCCTGCATCGGAATGTCTGTCTTGAGGCTGCTGACACTCGGAATACGAGCCAGATATTCGGCCTGAAAACGTCTGTAGGCGGTGAGATCGGCAGCGACCACCCGCAGCAGGAAGTCGCAGTCACCCGCCATCAGGTGGCACTCAACGACCTGACTGAGTGCGTTTACATGTCGGATAAAACATTGAACCGTATCTTCATCCTGCCCCTTGAGCCAGACGCGGACAAAAACGCTCATCGCAAGGCCAAGCCGCGCCGGATCGAGAATGGCCACATATTGTCGGATCGTTCCGTTTTCTTCGAGCATGCGCACACGGCGCAGACACGGTGAGGGCGAAAGACCGACCTCCCGGGCAAGTTCCACATTGGTCAGGCGCCCATTCTTCTGAAGCACAGCAAGGATTTTAAGATCGATGCCATCCAGAGCGTAGGCATTATCTGCTTCTGATAAATCATTATTTGGCATATTATGCTCAATCTGTGGCTTCGGAAGGCAAAGTTCGCAACAAAATTTTAGTCATAATAGCATATAATTGGCTTCATGATCCAGACTGATGCCCCTGTGCCCCCATTCAATCGGGACGACATGTTCCGCGGAGTGAAAGACGCCCTTCCCATCGTCGTGGCGTTCGTGCCATTTGCGCTTCTGCTGGGAAATCAGGCCGTTCAGAAAGGCCTGACTGCAGGTGAAGTCCCTCTTCTGACCGGCCTGAATTTTGGCGGTGGATCCGAATTTGCCGCACTGACCATCTGGACAGATCCACCGCACGCCCTGCTCATTCTGTGTGTCACCCTGCTGGTCAACAGTCGGCATTTTCTGATGGGAGCAGCCTTTGCTCCTTATCTTCATGCCTTCTCGCGCCGACAGGTCCTGCCCTGGCTCTTCTTCATGTGCGACGAAAGCTGGGCCATGACTCTGGCAGAAGCCCGGAGGCAGCGGCGCAATCTCCTGAGCCCCGGCTATTATCTGGGCGTTGCCCTCCCACTTTATACGGTGTGGGTGAGCTTTACCCTGATCGGCGCACTCACCGGACATCTGATCAAGGACCCGACACGCTATGCGCTTGATATGGCCTTTCCTGCCGTCTTTCTCGTGCTGCTGCGTGGAATGTGGAAGGGGCCGCGTATGTCGCTACCCTGGCTGGTGAGCCTTGGTGTTGCCGTCATGACCTATCTCTTGATTCCCGGTGCGTGGTACGTTCCTGTAGGAAGCCTGTCTGGCATTGTCGCCGCGTGGTTAATGGTCTCTGCACGATGATGGAGACAACAACCGTTCTGACCATCGTAGGTATGGCCGTCACCACCTATTTTACGCGGATCGGGGGCTATCTGCTTCTCAGTGGACGCCAGTTGTCTGCGCGGACAATGGCGCTGATGGACATCTTGCCCGGCTGTGTTCTGATTTCAGTCATCGCCCCGGCTTTCGCAACAGGGAAAGTCTCCGATCTGGCTGGTCTGACCATTACCATCTTCGCAGCCTCGCGGCTCTCTCTCCTGCCGACCATGGCTCTTGGTATCGGCAGCACTGCGATCCTGCGCCTTTTTCTATCACATTGAACAGGAGAGATTTCTTGCAGCAAAACGAGCAGACATTACGGGTCGGCTTTATCGGTCTGGGTATTATGGGGCAGCCGATCGCCAGGCATCTTCTGAAGACTGGTATCCGTGATGGCGCGGGCCACAGCCTGAGCATCGTCGATGCTGAAGCCTTTGTTAGTCCGTAGCCATGCTTCGTCCGCAGCGTAACGTTCCAGCGCCATGTCTCGATACTGAAAGCTATATGCTGATTCGCCGCCATAAAAAATGAGCTCCCGTAGCACGTCGGCGCGAGCGAATAGGAAAGGACGGCGGGATGCTTCTTTCTTTGAGAATTTCACGAGTTCTCTACACGAGTCCATCATCGGTTGTCCCAACCGATGATGGAGTTCTTGCAATAATGTGTGTGCCTGGTCGAGCAGCGTCTGGATCTCAGCGGGCGTCGGATCTTTCAAATCGATGGGTTGGCGAATCAGAAGGCCAAGCAGCGTCGAAAATTCGGTCCGTATTGTTCGCTCGGACACATAGGAGTTCACGAGGACCTCGCTGTTCATCGTACCATCGGACATCACATAATTGTCTCGCAGCGACATCCATGAGAGTGCGTGGACAAAGCCCGGGGTAGTGCAAAGCGCCGCGAGATCGTCGAAAATGTCCTGTTCAGCGCGCGGTTCTTCGGGGACCATATTTTTCTTCCATATTTAATCGACAGGTTTAGCCATACACTCACCAATTGCTCAAATCGGTGGACCACATTGGGATTAGAACACTTAATATTGAATTAATTGCCTGACGCTTGACTAATATTCATTAGCAAATCTGGACTTTCAGAAAGTCTCGCGAGTTATTTGAACGACCGAAATGGGGAAGCAAGGCTTCGCGAGTGTCGTCCCTGTGAGGGTCCGGTTTTACCGATTGTTCCGCACAAAACCGACACATCGCCCTTCCACAGAG
The DNA here is from genome assembly GCF_008704325.1 of Acetobacter sp. DmW_125128. NCBI lineage: Bacteria > Pseudomonadati > Pseudomonadota > Alphaproteobacteria > Acetobacterales > Acetobacteraceae > Acetobacter > Acetobacter sp. DmW_125128. Next base: position 12,903 of record NZ_VHOP01000046.1, read on the forward strand.
CCGTCAGTCTAGTTTACAGAGATAGAGCAGACAGACTGCTGTTGCTTCATGTCAGACATTTAATTGACTAAGACCGGCCCCATGAAGCGGACATTATATATATCTCATGCTACAATGTCTGAGCTGCTGCCATCTGTGAATAGGTGATGTTGTTCATATCTAGAAGTCTGACTGTATCTGTATAGAGTAGGTGAAATCTGGCATCAAAAATGAGATGGCAAAGTTGCAGGATTATTTTTCACAATATAAGTATAAAAACATGCGTGATGAGTCGTTCTCTATAAATGATCTTATTAATAAAATTTATTATTTAAAAAATACTATTGGCACAGATATAACATATGTATCAGGATGTATACTTTCGGTTGATCTTGATGTTCCATTCTGTCTAACGACGTTGCCTAAAGAATGGCTAGATTATTATCATCAGCAGGAATATATCCATGTTGATCCGGTAATTAGCTATGGTCTTGGTTCTCTGAAACCTGCATTATTCTCTGATATATCATCATCATATGCGAAATCGAGAGAATTGCGTTTACATGCCGCAGAGCGAGGTATTTTTAGAAGCGGTTTTGTTGTCCCACTGAGAGGTCCCCTCGTAAACCGAGCGATGGTCTGTTTTTCCAGCCTTGAAAGGCCAGAGCAATGGAAATCCATCTGCATTTCATTACAGGCCCAATTTATTCAGTTAGCGCGTGAATTACATGAAAATGTCCTTGCCATCGGCCATTTTCCGCAAACTGAAGTGGCATTAACGGCGCGGCAGAAGCAATGCCTGAAATGGGCATCTCTTGGAAAAACTGCTTCAGAAACAGCAATGATTATCGGTATCACAGAACGGGCTGTACGTGCGCATCTAGTTAGTGCCCGTTCAGTGCTGAATGCTAGTAATATTACTCAGGCGGTCGCTAAAGCGACAGCGTTGCACATGATTTTTTAAGTTTCAATATGGCAGATCTTACACGTTTGGAAAAATGTGGAACTCACTACGATAACGGCGAAGGCATTTTTTTAACTATATGAGACCGTCGGATTTTCGGATCACATATAGAATTCAGATGAAAGTCGTAGCATGTCCACATCGAATTCGAGCCCGTATGCGTCCCGTTTCCATCAGGGACAAGGATTTTACAGCTTCTCTTTGGGGAATTTTACAGTCACTTCGGTAAGTGATGGCTTCCTCGTATTTGATGATCCTCAGGCTGCACTTGCGCCGAAGGCGAACAGTCAGGAATTTGACACCATTCTACGAAAAAAATTTCTGTCATCTGACACTGCATACACGCATATCAATACGTTACTTATAGAAGGGAATGGGAAGAAGGTTCTCATCGATAATGGATGCGGTGACAGTTTAGGGCCAAGCACGGGTGTTCTCGTAAAACATCTGGCCAATGCTGGAGTAAAAGCTTCCGAAATAGATATCGTGCTCGTTTCCCATGCACACCCGGATCATATTTTTGGAACGATAACGCGGACAGGCGAGCATGTTTTTCCTAACGCGCACTATATGATCAGCAAAGAAGAGTGGGATTTCTGGACTGACCCAAATGTCAAAATTTCGAGCCCCTTTGGTGATGAGATGGCACGCGCCGCGATCCTCGGTGCACAACGTCATCTGAAGGCTATTGAGGATCGTGTCTCGTTTTTTGATAGTGAACAGGAAATCATGCCCGGGATTCGTGCCATTCGTGCATTTGGTCATACCCCAGGCATGATGGCGTTTATTATTACGTCAAATCGAAAAAAACTCATATATACTGCAGACGCGCTACATCATTTTGTAGTTACACTTGCTCGGCCGGATTGGGAACTAGGTGTCGACAATGATCCGGTGGAAGCTATTGTTACCCGTATGAGACTTCTTGAAAAAATTACAAGTGTTGAGGCTCCTCTCGTCCACGTTCCTCATTTTCCATTCCCTGGTATAGGCCACATCCGAAAAGAATATGCTGGTTACGTCTGGGAACCCGTCGTTTGGGAGTGGTGATAATAGAGCCTTCGTAGGACGCCATGCCGCTGAAGATCGTCCGCGTCGGTCTCTATGCTGGAAAGTCAGGTTGATTAAACTAACATTCTGAGTTGTATTCACTGGGTATAGCTATAGTTGCAGAAGCCTGTAGGAATGGTTTCTTTTCTGATCTTACTGTTGATAGCTGGATTTCTGTCTAAACTGCCTGTCTGCTCAAAGATCTCGAAGAAGATGGGCAGTTGCCGACCTTATCCCGGTCATTCAACAGTACCTTTGCAAGCTCCGAAACATACACCCCCACCTTAGCCTGTCAGCTCAGCAATGCAGAAACAGACGGGTGGAAATCGCCAACATCGCGGACGTCGAAGTGGTGATGATTGAGTTGAAGCCTATAGAAATCGCTCAGAAAACAGTAGTCCAGCAACTTCAGTATACACCCATAATTAACGGTTTTGCGCCACAAAACCTACATCCGTTTTTATCGCAAGTAGGTGGCACCCGGAAGAAGGAAGGTTTATCGAAAACCAGAAGATAATAATAATCTACAGCTGACTGCCGTTTTTTGTCGCCGAATAAACCACTTAGTCGCGATAGAAATGCAAAAGGTTATGATAAAAATCCACTGATTAATGATAAATAGGCATAAGAGACTACAATCCAAACGGTGCAGTGACGATCTGCCGCCCCCCATGTTCTCTCCTTACGATGCAGCCAGCACACATGGGGTCTCTGACGTTATTAGAAGGGTTAATTTATGGGGTATGATGTCGAGATTACGCGCAATCCGCTTTTTTCAAGAAAGCCCGGTCCCAAGATCACGCTCGACGAGTGGTTCAACGTGATCAGACGCGATCCAGAACTCAAGTTCTTCATTTCGGCGGACGCTGCGGATTACGGTGTCGACACGGCGCTCTGGATCGCCCATCCCAATGGTAAGGAGAGCGACTCCGCTCTCTGGTGCTGCGATGGACAGATTGTTGCAAAATATCCCGATGAACCTCTCCTCCGCAAGATGATAATACTGGCGGCCCGTCTCGACGCGGATGTCGTCGGCGATAACGGCGAATATTACGAGTTGGACGAAGAAGGCACGCTTATCTCCGGCGAGATCGAGACCCTGCCTGCATTCAAAGAGCAACAGAACCTTCTCCGGCTTGGATCGATCCTTTATGGAGGCGGCAGCACGAAATGCGACGTTTTCCTAACTCGTATTCAGGAGGCGAGCTACGATTCAACGACAAGAATAGTACCCACCGCTTTTGCGCTGAAACTTAACTACTATAGTTGGTATCTGGGGTTCATAACGGCGATAAACGAGAAGAGGACAAAGGATGGGGCCCCACTTATTCAAGTTGGCAATGCTGCCGAAAGACGCGCTCGCGATATCGACTTTCTGATTGCATATAGCGAGAAGCACCCCGATCACACATTTTATCACGCCGTGTGCGCCCTCGTGCATCATTACAAGAATAATCCGGCCTCTTGAAGGTTACTCATTTTCTTTCCCGTAAAAGCCCTCGTGCCCAGTATCTCCGCCAGGACGATGGAACAAGGGTAGAAATCAGAATAGTCTCATTCTGAAAACGGACATACCTCTCCACCCTATCGCCAACATACATGCTATAGAAATAAGATATTAAATTTCACTTGCTGTTTTTATCATTAATTAGTGGATTTTTCTGGACGCGGACGAAGGGGAGTTCGGCGTTCTTTCGGGCATCTCGCCAGACCTAATTCACAGTGGCAGAAACCTGTTCTGGGGGACGCTTTGGCAATTTTCATGGGAGCAGACGCCTATGTCAGTGCGGGCTGGTATCCATCAAAACAGGAGCATCACAAGGTCGTCCCAACATGGAATTATGAAGCCGTTCAAGTTTTTGGGCCTGTGGAATTTTTCAGTGATACGAACCGCCAGCTTGATGTCATCACACGGCTGACTGACCAGCATGAAGCAAGGCAGAAAACGTCGTGGCATATTACGGACGCCTTCATTCAAGGGCAGCTCAAAGGTATCGTAGGTCTGCGTCTGATAATCACCCGCCTGGTAGGCAAACGCAAAATGAGCCAGAATCGTTTGGCAGAAGATCGTGCTGGTGTAGCTCGCGGGTTAGCGGAAAGCACTGATTCGCTTGATCGTGCGGTTGGCGATATGATCCCCGTTGTTGATGCAACAGTAACTAAAGACTGACGCATCATGCCGGGTCGTCTTTCCTGCCTTTTGGGAGGTAATCTGTTGGTAAATTCAAATGCTCCGGTACTACCCTGCTTGCAAAGGAGCTGATCCAGGACACAAATAGACTCAGTATAGTTGCCCAAAACGCTTCCTGTATTCAGCGGGGGTCACGCCCAGATGATTCTGGAACACCCTTCGCAGAACCCTGACAGACCCGAAACCTGCTGCAGCTGCCACAACTTTTGGCGGTTTTCGTCCGTCTTCAAGCAGACCGCGAGCGATGGCGAGGCGGGTCTGCTCGACCCATCGGGCGGGTGACAGCCCTGTCTCTTGCGCGAAGAGTCGCGTCAGCTGTCGACGTTCCAGTTCCACCAGTTCCGCCATCGCTTTCACGCTGTATTCAGCATCTGGCTGCTGCATGATCCTGCGTTGTAGAGACTGTAATGCGGACCGCCCGGCAGGAGACAATTTTCTCTGCCGACTATATTGCAACTGGCCGCCAGGCCGTTTGTAGAAAAGCACAAGTTGCCGTGCGACATCACGGGCAATCCGCTCACCCAGATCTTCCCGCACCAACGAAAGCGCCAGATCAAGTCCGGATGATACACCGGCAGCAGTCCGCAGAGCGCCTTCTTCCCGTATGATCGCATCCGCATCCACGATAACGGTGGGAAACCGCTGACGGACACAGTCTACATCAGCCCAGTGCGCGGCGATGGTCTGTCCATCCAGCAAACCGGTTTCCGCCAGCGGAAAGACTCCTCCACAGATTGAGCCAAAACGACGGGCGCGGGGGGCTTCCTGCCGCAGCCAGCCGGTCAAAACCGGATCACAGGGTCTTGTGGCGGCGTCAGGTGCTCCCGCCACCAGCATCGTGTCAACGCATCTTGTGCTGATATCACCCAGCAGCAGATCGGCCCGCAGTCTAAAACCACAGGAACTCCGGATATCCTTCCTCTCCGCGACAATGACAGACCGATAAAGCGGTTTGCCATAAAGGGTGTTGGCTTCTGCGAAAACATCGGCTGGCCCGGCTATATCCATCAACTGGACGCCATTGCTCACCACAAAGACAATCAGAAGTTCGGTCATCCTTTTTCCGGTTCTTGTTCAGCCCATCATGCTTCCGGTTTCCATGTAACGCTGATGCCAAGCAAGAGCTGTCGGCAGATGATGAGGAATATGCTGGCCGAAGCTGTGCTGACGGGCCTGCTCGAAATAGTCCTGTAGAGCTGGCCGGAAATCCGGATGAGCGCATTTGTTGATAACCTCCCGCGCCCGTTCAACCGGAGCAAGCCCGCGTAGGTCCGCAAGCCCCTGTTCGGAGACAATGATCTGCACGTCCTGCAGGATATGGTCGGTATGGGGCACCATCGGCACAAAGGCGGATATTTTGCCATTCTTGGCGGTTGATGGAGAGACGAAGAGAGACAGGGACGCATTGCGTGCAAAATCACCCGAGCCACCAATGCCATTTTGGATCCGTGATCCCATGACGCAGGTGGAATTGACGTTGCCATAGATATCCGCCTCAATCATGCCATTCATGGCGATGATCCCAAGACGTCGGATCAGTTCGGGGCTGTTGCTGATTTCCTGCTGCCGCAACACGATCTTCTGGCGGAAGAACGCGGCATTGTCATTGATACGTTGCGCCGCTTCCGGACTCAGGGAAAAGGAAGAAGCCGAAGCGACTATCATGCGCCCGCTTTCCAGCATGGACAGCATGCCGTCCTGAATGACCTCGCTAAAGCCGGTCAGATTTTCAAACCGGCTCGTATTCAGACCTTCCAGCACGGCATTGGCAATATTTCCAACACCACTCTGGAGCGGCAGCAGCGATGGTGGAAGTCGCCCCTGCCTCACCTCATGTTCGAAAAACTCCATGACATGCCCAGCAATCTCCCGCGCGGTCGTGTCCGGCTCCGCAAAGGGCGCGTTACGGTCCGGCTCGTCCGTGATCACGACAGCCGCAAGACGGTCAAGATTGATCGGAAGTGTGCTGCTTCCGATGCGGTCACCCGGACGCATCAGGGGAATGACCTGCCCGTCCGGCGGCATCCTCACGCCTCCCCATATGTCGTGGATTCCTGCAAGTTCCGGGTTCTGCCAGGTATTGATCTCGATGATGATCTTGTCCGCAATCTGCACCCATGTCGGGCTGTTGCCGACGGAAGAGCTGAGAATGAGCTGTCCGTCCGGTGTGACGGCGACCGCTTCGATAATCGCGACATCTGGCCTGCCAAATTGTCCCTGCCGCGCCTTTTGGGCCACCTGTCCCAGATGCATGTCAAGATAGAGTGTACTGCCCTCGTTAATCCGCGTCCGCATCGCTGTGTCGCCGTTGTAGGGACAGCGGAAGGCCACACCGTTGACACTCGCGAGAGCCCCATCAAGCTGCGGCCCGGTCGAGGCTCCGGTCAGGAGCCGCACCGTGAAAGGTTCGCCAGAGGCATGTGCCGTTTCAATGCGCTGAGCGAGGGCATCTGGCACCGCCTTGGGATACCCTGCGCCGGTAAAGCCACTCGTGGCGATGACATCTCCATTCCGGATCAATGCTGCGGCCTCTTCAGCCGTCATGATGCGATCAAGAAATGCCTTGTTATGGATACGGTCTTCCATGGACTGCTTTCATCGGAGTGGTTCTCAAGTCATTCATGATGAGAACAAGACAGCGGAGACAGCAACGGGAATGATGGGCCAACAAAGATATATCATGGACCAGATTGGGACATTTCTCTCCACATGCGTGTGATCCCTGCAATATCGATTTTAAATTGCCAGTTATCGTCACTGCCATGCATGCAGAAGAAGAGATCGGGAGTGCTTTGCCCCTGATGAATATTGACGCTTTGACACATGGAAGTTTCTGAGCTTCGGACAGGCTCTGACAAACTGCTGAGTTTCCATTCAGTCACGATGTCCGCTATTGAGAATTCAATTCATTGTAGCGTATGGCCGACAGGAGGCGTCAGCAAACTGATCCCTTACAAAAATATCGATGCAATTTTTAACATAATTAAAGATACTTTTCGCATTAATAAGGAATATTCGTCTAATTAAGGGAATCAATAACGTGCTGAAATATCGGAGTATTGACTAACTTAATTAAGGAATTTCGACAAACAAACTTTGTCGAAAACCAGAAGATGATGATAAATAGACACAAGAGGCTACAAGCCAAACGGTGCGGTGACGGCCTGTCGGCCCCATGATCTTACTTTCGGATGCAGCCACATCACATAAGTCTCTGGCGTGAGTGGTTCACAGGCAATCTGACATTCTGAAGGATTCCAGCAAACCCGGTCTTCACAAGATTGGTAATCGGACAATACTACCGAAGCCAGCACTGTAAACATCCGCTTTTAGGAGTTCCAGTCGGTACGCTCTATGTCTGGCACGAAAGCGTGTTCTGACGGCAGTTTCTGCTTCACGAACAGCGTAATTCGCTTGATGGGGTAATGATCCATTTGTCCGCCTTCTGAAAGGAATGTGGCGTGTTCAGCTTGCGCCTGCGCCATCAGGAGATGGTCAAACGGATCACGATGATGCAGAGGCAAAGACATCAGGATTTGTAGGTGCTCGGGCTGTATTCCCAGCAGAGAAAAACCTTCCGCAGGAATGGCTGCCAGAATATCATTCATATCCGCATCCAGCTTTCCGATACGGATTTTGATCGCAATCTCCCAGAGAGACACGGTACTCACCAGAATATCGTGGGCCGGATCTGCGATGATTTCCCGTGCAGTCTCACCCAGACGGTCGGAGTCTGAGAGCCACCACAGCAAGGCATGCGTATCGAGCAGAACCTTCACAGATCGCGGTCCATACTTTCAAGAATGTCCGGCGGTGTCTGATCAAAATCTTCGCTCATTCTGATCCGCCCGCGAAGAGCTCCCGGCTGACGACGGGGGCGATAGGAAGCAGCCGGAGGCCGCAGTTCAGCCACAACTTCATCATGAGATGTCACGAGGATCGTGCTGCCCTGTCTGACCTGACGCAGATACGCTGTCAGGTTTCCGCGGAACTCTCGAACCCCAATTTTCTGTGGGATTGGCGCATTATCTGAGAGATGTTCGCTCATGGTCTCCTCCTTGTGTGTCATCGTAACATGTACATACAAGGAGGAGGTAGAGAATTCCTGAGACATATTCGATTTCAGAGATCCGTGGTTTCCGACAGTGCCAGAGCGTCTTTGACGTCCACTCCAAGATATCGAACCGTACTATCCAGTTTTGAATGATCCAGCAGAATCTGCACGGCTCGGATATTACCGGTTCGTTTGTAAATCATGGCAACCTTAGTCTGGCGGAGCAAATGAGTTCCATATTCCCCGGGGATCAGTCCCACCGCCTGAACCCATTGATCCAGAAGCCGGGCGTGTTGCCTTGTGCTCAGATGAGCTTTGGGACTTAGGCGACTGGGAAAAACATATTTATTCAGGCCGCCACCTCGGTGTTCCAGCTAAGTTCGCACGCTTTCCCGGGCTGTTTCTGTAATTTCGAACTGTACAGGTCGCCCAGTTTTCTGCTGGACGATCATGGCTCAGTGACGTACCTGACCGCTGGTCACGATGTCGCCGATACGAAGGCTGACAAGATCGCAGCCTCTGAGCTTACTATCGAGAGCAAGATCAAATAAAGCCTTGTCTCTGACACACTGTTCTCTCTCCAGCCAGAACCGAATAGCCCAGACGTGTTTTTCTTTAGCGCCCGCTTGGCGCCAACCATTTTTCCTGCATTCCAAGGCACGGACGCCTTCAGTGTAGGCGATAGAAAACGTGTTTTTGAATTATCCCGGGTTTTATGGAGACATTTTTTATCTGATTTAAGAGGCTAATGCATGTGATTTCTGTTGCGCATAAAAGCGGACCTCAGCTTCTGCTGGCGGGATGTTTCCAATGGATGACAGAATGCGGCGATTATTGAACCAGTCGACCCATTTAAGCGTTGCCAGTTCAACAGCGTCCCTGTTTTTCCATGGTCCTTGCCGATAAATAAGTTCGGTTTTGTAGAGACCATTTATGGTCTCTGCGAAGGCATTATCATAGGAATCCCCAATACTTCTGACAGAAGCAACGAAGCCCGCTTCAGCCAGTCTTTGCGTGTAGCGAATGGACACATATTGACAGCCGCGGTCGGAATGGTGGGTCACTTTTCCCTCTGGCCGCCTCTGGCACA
>NZ_VHOP01000047.1:0-13471 GCF_008704325.1 Acetobacter sp. DmW_125128
GGGAAAATCCCGCAGACCCGTCAAATTCTCATTTTACTGTTATATTTCAACAGGTTAGTGGTGCGAACTGCGGGACTCGAACCCGCTTTCTTTGGTCGCAACCAATAAGACAACCAATTGAGATAGCAAAGATAATTTCAGACGAAATCATCCTTCGTATTAGTGACTGCAATTCTACTTTTGGAGCAAACCCGTGGGGCAGTCAAGGTAGTTAACGAAGGACTATAGATATTTTTAAACGTAAAGCACTACTTGACGTATTTCATGTAAAGTCATACATTACACACATGGAGATAGACAGTATCGCTCATAAAGGGCTCCGGCGTTTCTTTGAAACTGGGAATGCAAAAGGACTGGTCGGAGACATCAGTCGTTTGCGAAAAATGCTGGCCTTTATTGATGCTGCCGGGTCTTTGGAAGAGTTGTCTGTCCCACCCAATTATGGGCTGCATCCGCTAACTGGCGACCGGGCAGGAACATGGTCAATGACCGTTACGAAAAACTGGCGTCTGACATTCAGAGTGAGCGAAACAGGTGCTCTTCTGGATATGACATTGGAGGATTATCATGGCTCTTAAAATGCACCCCTCTCTGGCGGTTCATGTAGGGGACTGGATAAAAACAGAACTACTGGAACCCTATAACATCCGTGTGAATGCTGTCGCCGAGCATTTTGGGGTTTCTCGCCAGTCCATCAGTGCGTTACTGAATGGCCGGGCACGCTTATCAGCAGACATGGCTATCCGCTTTGAGAAAGCTTTTGGTATTAGTGCCGAGACGTTGATGCGGATGCAGAGCACGTTTGATTTGGCACAAGCGCGTGTCCATGCAGGCGATCTTGAGGTGAGTGGTTTCTTTGGTCAGGCTCAGCAACCTGTCAGATATCGAGTTTCTCAATAGCTTATTTTTAAAGGGAGCCAGCCGCAGGCAAGGGGGAATGCTTCCCCCGTTGACCCTCTTGTTGAGTTAATTTTCCAGGATATCCAGAGCTGGCAAGGTTTTTACGATTTTCATGGTTTCAAGGCTGATAGTCAGCACCCGAAGGAACAGTTCCAGCGGGTAACGTGGGTTATTCATGGTCTCGATAGCCCAGTCATTGGCATCGTTGACAATTCCACTGGCCTTGTCGGTTTTGACACATTGGCGTTCGACAACCCAATCCAGCGCGGGTTTGCCATTTACGACATAATCATAGGCCTCCAGCGGGATGCCTGTGACGGTGATACGGTCATTGTAATGCAGGACGCTTTTGTCCTTGCCCTTACCGTATTTCATTTTTTCTACTCGGAAAGTTTCTGGTGTGAGAGGGCCTTTGCCATAATCAACCTTTGCACCATCGTAGATGGGCTGATTGTCAAAATTGACATGCATTTCTCCAAGTCTGCGACCTGCATCGCTGAATGCTTTGAAAGCCTCATATGTTTTTACACGTGGAATGCGAGGTAATTCTTTGCGTAGGGTGTCAGCATAGCGTTCCCGATATTCCTTAAAGTGCAGGATACCGTAGACGTAGTAGAACAGGTCTCTCTTGCTGATGGTCTGTCCCGGATAAGCATCTTGAAAGTGCTTCAGTCCTTCATCCGTAATGGCTTCGCGGCGCACAAGGCGTGGCTGGGTGGGGTGCCGGCTTCTGTTTTCGGTACCCAGCCGGTTTCGGTATGGGGGCGTATAAGGAAGCAGGGGATGCCGTCAATGCTCTGCAGGTCTTCTGTCCGTTTTCAAAATTCCAGCCTGTCCACGGATTGCGTGTGACCTGTTCGCGCTGGTGTAGCTGGTTCCACAGGGCAGAGAGATGCATCATGTGGTTTTTTCCCGCTCAGGGTGGGCAGACCTTCCTCTCTGGCTCTCTGAGCCTCTTCTTCAAGGGTAAGGCTGCTTTTACGTTTACCCAGTGATGCCGGAAGAGCAAACAGCAGGTCACGGAACGCCCCAGCCTTCGCGCCACCAACAATGGACGCAGGCGCATTTCCGAAAGCTTTTAGAAATAGTTCTACGGTCCGTTGTGTGGCTTTCTTAGTGTCGATACTGGCATGGGAATTATCCATCACAAAGCGTTTCAGCGCACCCGACAGCATAAGGGGCCCTGACGGGGTTGGGTGCTTTTTTCACGGTTCGGGGTTTAGCGCCAATGCTGAAACTGTACGAACCCCATTTCATCAGCAGATGAAGGGAGGTCCTGGCCCCGCAATAGCGGAGAAGGCTCCGGAATTGTGTTCGTAGGCTGTGTTATTTTGGGGGCTGGTGACGTGGTTTGTGCGACCGCGAACGCGGGCATGCCTCCAAGCAAGACAAAGAGAGGCAGGATAAGTTTTGCTGTGCGGACGGGTCTGCCATGGCTGGCAGAGCAGTAGGGATAAGGCATAAGTGGTTCTCCTTTAGGGAGGAGTATTCCCTCTCATCATGCGACCAGATTCACTTTTTTAGACGAATCTGGTGAGACGAAGTTTTTCGTCCCATCTTGTGAGGCAAAGATAGGGGCTTACGGGAATAAGGAGACGAAACTGTTATGCAACATGGCGTCAATCCGAGTTGTGATGCGGTAAGCACCAGAGAAGATACTGGAATACAGGGTGAGCACCTGAAGCTGGAGGAGACATCCACCAGTGTCGTGACATTCCGCACTCCAAGTTCACCAGAGGTCAGAGCGCGTTATAGGCAAATTGCCCAGGATGGAGAAGGCAGCGTACCGCATCCCCGATTTCGGGACGGGTGGCGTTTGCGTGTAGATATCTTGGGTGAAGACGGCAGCATAGTCGATGGCAGTGTCTTTTTCAGACTGTTCCGTGGATCTGAACAGATCGTCAGACCCTATTTATTAGGCCTGATGACGTGGGACGAAGACATGCGCCTGGGAGCATTGATTACCGCCAGTTTTCTGGGCGCCCTGGGATATGCTCAGGGAAAGATCACCCCGACAGGCAAACCCAAGGAAATCACAAAAAGCGGCATTCTCCCACAGCTTATTACATTGATATCGAACACGCCATACGGGCCGCGTCCGTCTGAGGCTCCTTATATGATGGAACTCATTCATGAAATTGCCGCCGTGCTCATGCAGGAAGTGAAGCGGCGGGTTGGAGAAATTGCTCCGCCGCCCCCGAAGGTGAAATTCTGTCTATGAAGGAAATTTTTGTGAAATTAACGTATAGCCTGCCACTGGCAGCCTTTGCTGGTTTGATGGCATTGTCACAACCGGCTTCAGCGCAAAACATGATCAGCAGCGGGACGAGCCAGTTCGCACCCAAAACCACGCCACATGCTGTTCCCACTCTCTTTGCAGAACACCCGGCCTCTTTGGAGCAGTTGCTGAATTCTGGATACGAAATCCGCTCCAGCGCCAGTAGTGAAACGGGTTCATCCATGATTTTGTTTCGGCCGGCTCAGCCAGGTCAGAAGGCATCATGGGTCAGGTGTGAATTGATTGGCGACAGGAACGGCAACGTCGTGTTGCGTTCGAGTCATAATGTCACATCAGACTGTCGCGATTTGAACTGAGAAGACCAAGCGTCTTGCGGTATTCAAACTCTCGTTTTTAGTCAACCACACAGGTCTATTATGCCATCCAAGAAAACATCTCGCACCAAAAAACCAGTCGTGTCCAAAGCTCCAGAAGATCCAGCTCGGCATCGTTATACAGAAGATGAAATGGATGCGCTTATTGATAAAGCGTGGCCAGAAGAAAAAGTTGAAGCGTATTTCCGAGCCGAGCGTGAGGATGCCCCTATTCCTGTTGTGCATGATTTTGCCGTCATGAGGCCCCAGACAGCACGGCTGGCGAAGGCTCTGGCCGACATGTTTCCTGGCCAGTTTAAGGGCGTGGAAATCGGCGCGTGGCCCCCGATCAATGCAGAAGATGGCATGATAGACGTGATCTATCTCGGAGAGAGCTGGATTGTACAGCTTGGATATGACGGGTACGAGCCCTCAAGACTTGGTTTTGTCAATGCGACATGTGACGGGCTGGACTACATGGAAGCGCTCGAAATTGATTGTGGTAGCTACCAGACAGATGGCTTTGATTCCTATGAGGCAGCGTTTCCGTTGACCGATGAAGACCGGGAGGAATTCATTGATTACATGAAACGCAATTTTAACCGCCCGGCTGAAAAAGTCATTCTTGTTCGGGAAGATGATCGCGAAGCAAATCAGGCAAATGGGGATAAAGTCGTTCCTTTCCGCAAGCCCTCATGATGTTTTGCTGCTTCAGTTAGGCGATCCCAGGCATGCTGGAGCAGCTCTGAAACAGAGTTGTTCCGTAGGCTTTCCAGTTCCTTCGCAAACGTTTCACTTGTATCCACCACTGAGGAAAGCTCTGGGGCAACTTCTGCAGTCCCTGTCATGACGATTCTACTAAGTGTCTGAATCCGAGCATCTATGTGACGGACGATCATATAGACGGCGTCACAATGGCCGGCATTTTGCCGAACAGGACTGTAGATTTTCTCAGACCATCCACCCGGCAGAGTTTGCCGCCAGTAATCGTTGCGAACATCCCCACTCAATCGGCCTCGTAAGTGCTTGGTTTCAATGACGAGTATGCCAAAAGCCGTCAGCGCGACATGATCAATCTGCGTTGGGTTTCCTGATCGGGTTGGCAACACAATATCATGGAGACTGGGCAGACCATATTCAGTAAGAATGTTCCTGACGTCCGTCTCACCTTTGCGCCCCTGAATGTCAGATTTGAAAGCTTTCAAGAACGAGTTTTCTCGTGCAGACCTCATGGGAGCTCCGTATCGCCGCCGCATTAGATGTCCCCCATTTTCTGGGATACCCGCAACACTTTCTTGCGGCGCCTGGCTTCACGCTGGCGTGCACAAACCAACTCGCGGTTTCGAGCATAGTATCGTTGATGCTTTGACATGTTATCGCCAGAGGTGCGCGGATAATGAGTTGTTTTGTGCGGTGAACCGTTTGGTGCAATGATAATGCTTTCAGTTTCGACAGGGGACGTCTTGACCGAATGGTTCGACAGTTTGCTCTCAACAGACTGGGGACTGGATTTTCGCGACATTACAAACTCCTCACTGATCGGGAACCAGTTTGGAGTGTGCTGATGCGACGAAAAATACTCATTTCTTCAGGAAAGAGACTTTTATAATGCCTTGAGCGCACAGAACAACACGCTCGCCGCAATGGTGCGGCCTGACGGCCCGCGCCCTTAATGGCGCGCCATTGCCCCGACCGGTTGTCTGTGCCCCACGAAATTGGGACCAAAATCACAGGATCCCAATGATGAGTATATCCACAATATCAGTCCAGACACTCACTGGCCCAGCCCCGCTCCTTAACAGGCTCGTGAAAGAGCTTGTTGAGGGATACTGTCACTCCGAAGACATCATGTTTCTGGATGACAATACGGTACAAGTCACACTGTATAACGGCTCTGGTTCGACCCTTCTCCATCATGCAGACGCTCTTTCTGTAGAATATCCAGCACTGGATATCCGAGCCGTGGAATGGGTTGATTGTTTCGAGGACGTCAGTCTTGCTTATTGGAAAAGCGGACGTAAAATCTATCAGTGTGATATGTGCGAAATCGTATCGTGTGAGAATCCTGAAGGCTACAGCGGGCCGTTAGCCGATAAAAGGATCAGGTTCTGGCAAGCCGTGCCCGATTTAAAGATGGCGATACAGCATATCCTGCCTGATTACGATCTGATGGCTCTCTCAGGGCTTGTCACGTTGGCTGGCGGCTGGCTTGCCCTGCACAATGCTGACAGCAAAGTTCTCTTACGGCTCCCTTCGCAACCCGACCTGAACGATGGATGCCTTGTGCAGATTTCATCCGAAATAGGGCGCGTTGCTATCGTACAGGGCATTGATCGCTACGGATGTTGCGCTTCTGAACAGTCAGTTGCCTATGCGGATGTAACAGCTCGTTGGCCCGAGTTGCGACCGCTTCTGCGCTCGTATTGGCGCTCAGGAAAAAAGCAGCGCAGACGCAATAGAAGGTGGTGCCAACTTCAAAAGAAAATGGCTTCAAAGCCCATGAGGATGAGGTTATCGCTTAGGCAGAAAGAGGGGCAGGATATTCCTTTCTAAGACAGGAGCGCTCTGACCGAAACGGTCTCTCGCATCAAGCGGTGGCTCCTCGTCCGTCTGGCTGCGCCAGACGGCCTGCGGTGCCGGCGCTGTGCGCCGCGCATGACCCGACAGCCCGCTCCGGTCGGACCTGAAGGAGTTCATAACTCTTAAGAAAGCGACATCTCATGTCCTATCGTATTGTTTATGACCTCGCAGCCACGAGGTTTTCTGCGGACACTCTAAACGCAGCCTTCCCAGATCATGGGTTTTCGAGTGACCAGTATCTTTTCTTCGAATTAGGTGGCGACAACAACCTCTATGAATCCTATGCGTCCCGCCAGCGCACCCTCCAAAGGCGTGTCAGAAGCTGGTCACTGATTGCAATGGGATCAGAGTGGGAAGTGATGCGTCAGCTCGTCACTTTTGCTGCGTCATGTGAAGGGGGCGGCATGCGGTTCAGTGGGGCATCTGAAACGGCCGCCGAGACATACATACGCAAATGTAGGGCGATAGTCTCTGAGGCAGTAACGCCTGATACCCTCTTGCAAAAAATGGGCTGTGGGGTGTCTTTGCAGATTGCAACACTCGGTGACGAGTGTCCTGAGTGGAGAAAGAGGAAAATTGAGACGCTGACAGCGCTCCTTGGGCAGCCTGGAGGAACAGATACTCACGACTGGTTTGTCCGGCCCCTGCATGAAATGAAGGATGCAGCGGCTTTATTTGCCTTTGGCTACATGGACGGTCGGCCAATTTATAACATGGCGAGCGTCTCAGTCATCCACCACTCCAAACTACCTCTGATGAAAGACTTGGCGATGCGGAAACCTTACGCATTCTAGCGTCAGAGTTATCCCACCTGCATAGTCTGTCTTGCAGGTGGGAGGAGAGCGTTTCACCGTATCTTCGCGGCTTTCATCATGTAACCCCAGGCGAACATACCAGTCACTGTGGTAGGAATCATCATCCATTGGGCGATGGTCGTGTGACCAGAACAGGCAAGGCCAATGGCGGTGCAGCCAATCGCTATTTCTGCAAACCCGTAAGTTACGCCTTGGGTTATGGTGCGTGTGTTATCGTTGGGATCCATCATCAAGTGTTCTCCTTGTTAGGGCACATTGCTGAACAGTGAGTCTGAGCCACCACACAATGCCGCCAGAAAGGCTGGTACTGTAAGTAAACAGAATGCGAGTATACACTGTCTGCGTTCGCTAAACCAAAGTCTCGTCACAATAAAAACCACAACAGAGTAAAGCAACAGAATTAAAACTGCGTTGAGACTAACACTATCGCTATCCATGTCTCGTTTCCCATTTGTGTATCGATGCTTCAGGTGTCATCCATCGTCATGCGACCGAAAACGAGAAAGGGACTTTATTATTGAATGGTCAGACTTATTTCGTTTTGCGCCCACGTGCTTTACGATTTGACGCGATATTAGATTCACCTGATGAGAGTGTGGCATTGGTGTCATCGCCGCGTCGCCCAAGTGAGTTGCGCTTGGCAATGGCGGCCCGCTGTGCGGAGTAGTTTGGTGCCACCATAGGATATTCCGGGGGCAATCCCCAGCGTGTGCGGTAATCCTCAGGGGTCAGGTTGAAATGTCTCTGAATGTAGGATTTCAGCATCTTGGTTTTCTTACCGTCCTCAAGACAGACGATATAATCTGGGAAAACCGAGCGTTTGATGGGTACCGCCGGTGTGTGTTCTTGAGACACGCTTTTTTCGGGAACGGGTGGTTCAGGTATCACGTCAGAAACTGGACCAACTGCGGGTGTTACGGCTTTCTCAGGGGCTTTAGGAGCAGGGTGGGAGGGTGAGAGTGTATCGAGTGTCGCATAGACAGATCTGATCAGATCTGGGAGGGCTTCGGTGCTGACCGTGTTGTGGCTTACATAGGCTGATATGATTGTAACGGTCTGTTCCACCTTTTGTGTGTCAGGTTCGTAAACGGATGTGGACTCTGCCATTGTGCCTGTCTTTCTGTTGTCTGAATGTCGTCTCAATACTAAATCTCTGACCTGTAACGGAAAAACCCATTTAACATGCCGTAAATCATAGGCAAGGTATTGTTGCTATCGTATAGAGGGGACTTAGTCCGCCAACGATCCTTGGGGTTGATCGTTGCACTGCGCACAGGCTACGCCCCGTAGAACATGTGTTTTGTTCTGACGCTCAATCCAGCCACTCTCCCAGCCACAGCGGGCGCATGAAAACAAGGCAACGCATGTATTGCCCGGTTCGTAAATACAGCCGTGATCTCCAACATCAATCATGTGTGCCAGATAGCGCCGTGGTGCGCGTGGCTTGCGATATCCAAACAGATCCGGCTGGCGGGGTTTGTATTTCGTCGTGGTGCGTGGAGAAACCATGAGCCGCTCACTGGCTATCTTCGGGCGGGGTGTTCTTCGTGAGAGACGGCTCACTTCTTTGGTCTGACAGGACACAGAAGGAGGTCATGCCCGCTTTCGATCTTATGAGATCAAAATGGTCGGATTGCTCTCGCGCCAAGAGAGAGAAGGGATTTTCGCCAGATGTGAGCTCAATAATACAGGGTCTGGCCCAGGGGCTTTTGGGGAGTTCCTCAGATGTCATCGTGTTGTCCTTCCACATAATAAAATTCCGTTCTGCGTTTCTGTTAGGCCATGATGCGACCGAATAGAAAAAACAGACCTTCATCAAAATTATGTAGAGAGTTCATATCCGGTTGGGTTTTTCCAGTTGCAAGTTTCTTGTTCCCGAAAGCGCTTGGGTCATACGGGCCGGCCTCCATACCGGCACACAGTATGACTCCGACGAAGAAACCCAGCGCTTAGATTTCTTCGATCATTGAAGCGATAAGATCCAGAAGCCAGACCCCAAATCCGGCCATCAGCGCCACGTCGAGAGCGCTGAGCGCCTCTTTCTCATGGCCCAGAAGATAGAGGCCGAGCGAGAGAACAGTGCACAGCGCCGTAACAGGAACAGCTAGGAAAAGAGCATAGCGGGTTGAGCGGCGACGCCACAGCATCATCGTCGCCAGTCCTGCCGAAGCAATATCGAAAAACGCAAAGGGAGTGCCAAGCAACTTGGCGTTGTTTCGCTCACGAATGGCCGCGATGACCCACTGGAGACCAAACAGAAAAAGAAAATAAGGCCAGAATGTCGGAATGGTCAGCATCTGTATCTTGTCCTTTTTACAAAGCAGACGCCTCGGATGAGGGCGTTTCTTCTGCGGAAGAAGGGCAGAGTGACGCGGAATGATGCGACCGAATTGATAAAAACAGCCCTTCTTTAAAATTATGAAGAGAGTCCAGATCAGGTTGGGCTTGGGCAGACGCAGTTTTCTTGTTTCCGTTTGCCCCGTTCTTGCGTGTTCTACCTCAATACGGATCCGGGACGCCCCTGTCGGGGTGCGTTCGCTCAGCATCTCTAGGCGGTCGAGCCGCCAAGAGATGTCGAGCCCCCTCAACGGGGTCTCGCCACTTTCGTGCTAATGCTCACCGTCGTTCTTTTCTATACTTGGATTTACTTGTTTATGTGAAAGTAAATAAAGGGCATGCGGAAAAGAAAGCGGAAGTTAATGAACAAGTAAACAAAAATAATTCATTTATTTTTTTGTTTTTATTGCATTTTATTCTTGCAATGGTGGGGCGGTTTGTACTATCTTTTACTTGTGAGAGGGAAATAACTCCCAATCATAAAGCGCCCCGAGCCAGTGATGCGAACACTGAAACGGGGCTAACGCCAGACAGGAGATTGGTCATGTCAAACGCTGCTACTGCTATCGCTCAAGCCCACACCGAAGCGCAAGAGAAGAAAGCCAACAAGGCCAATAAAAACGCACCACGCGCCTCCTTTCAGGAAGCCGTTGACCGCAAGGCCGCTGCCCCTATCGCTACCCTTGAAGCCGTCAAGGCACTCATTCCCACCGATGCACAGGCCGCAGCCATTGCCCGCGCCTTCGCCATTGATGAAGTGGACACAGATGAAGTGTTCGGAGCCGGTTACAATTCCGTGATGGAAGAAATCAAGATCATGGAACCCATTCTTGCAACCACCGTAAACGGTGAAAAGAATTACCGCGCTCTTGAAATGCACATGCAGCGCATCGTGGGCGCGCGTGTGGCCTCTGCTTTCGGGCAGGCCCAGTTCTATGAAACCAAGCGACAGGCCGCCCGTGAACTGTCCTCTGGCTTTACAAACGACAACCGCGACGAAGATCGTATGGGGGTGGATGGGCAGGCCAACCGCGCCGCCTTCGCCCGCGAATTTGCCGCACAACTCGGCATGAAAGCCTATGGCCTGTCAGCCCTTGCAGAAGGTGCCGCCAAGGCTTACGCCGAATACTTTGGTTCTGAATGGAAGCCCTACAGCCGCAATTCCGCCCGCTCTCTTGATCGTCAGATCGCCGATGCACAGGCAGACGCTCTGGGCTTCTGATACAGCGGCCGGGCGGCTTCGCCGCCCGGTTCTTTTCCTTCACATCGGATGAGTATTGGATGAACACGAACCAGATTACAGACCGGGAGCGCCGCTTTCTCAGGGCTATTCTGCCCCCAAAGCAGACCCGGAAATCTCAGGAGGATCGGCTTAAGGCAGTAGCGTCAGCCTTGCAGACTATGGCGCTAAGTGTGGTTGGGGTTGGTATCATAACCCCGTTTTTTACCTCACAAATGGGGGTAAATTGGCGTATGATGATGGTTGCCGCTGGCGTGGCTTCTTCAGTGGAAGTAATTTCCTTGCTAACTCTGGCCTATATCCAATATCCTCCAGAAAAGGAGAACAACGACCATGAGTAACTTTACAATCAACATGATTGGCATTGTCGTGCCGTTCTGCATCTTCACGTTGGCTTTTGGCTTCGCTCTCGGTCCAATCCTGCGCCGTCTTAACAAATTGCGCGACAGGCTCGACGCTCAGGCGTCCCATCATTCCTGACAACCAGGCGGCCTCAGTGCCGCCTTTCTCTTGCGCCTCGTACCCGCGCGGGGAAAAGGCGGCCAGCAGAGCTGGCCAACTATGAACGGCCGGGGCTGCGCCCCGGCAGCTCTTGGACTGTTCTCACGCTCTGACGCTTCAGGTTCCCCGTTAGCTCCGATTGCATCTGCTCATGAAGGGGATCACTGCACCCTTTTCCCTCTTCATATGAGGCTGGGTGCGGGGGAGGGCGTTCTGGATCCTCTCACTCTTTTGGCTGTAAGCCTGAATCGTTCTGGTCTCGACCGGCATGGCCTTGGATTGCCTGTCGGGTTGCTTCTTTTCTTTCTGACCGTTTCAGCTTTTCCGGGTGGTCCTCTGCAGTGTCCGGGGCGCCCCTCTCGGGGTGCGTTCGCCCAGCATCTCTAAGCGGCATAGCCGCTAAGAGATGTCGAGCCCCCTAAACGGGGTCTCGCCACTTTCGTGCTAATGCTCACCGCCATTCTTTCCTATACTTGTCATTTACTTATGTATTAGTAAGTAAATGAAGGGCGTTCGGAAAAGAAGGGTTTGTGTAGTTGGGATTTCCTTGAAAAAACTTATATTTTCCTGCGTTTTCCTGTCGTTTTTTCTTGCATTATTTCAGTATCCGTACTATCTTTTACTTGTGGTCGGAAGAAGAAACACCGCCAACGGCCAGTAAAGCCGGTTTCATCAGAAGTATAGCAGGGTAGGAGAAGTGTTGTGGCAGGTTCCGTTAATAAAGTTATTCTTGTCGGCAACCTCGGCAAAGACCCGGAAGTGCGTCACTCCCAGTCCGGGCAGAAGATTGTTTCTTTCACACTGGCCACGTCCGATACCTGGAACGACCGCCAGTCTGGCGAACGGCGTGAACGCACTGAATGGCATCGCATCGTTATTTTCAATGAACGTCTGGCAGATGTGGCGGAACGCTTCCTGCGCAAGGGCCGCAAGGTCTATCTCGAAGGCTCACTCCAGACCCGGAAATGGCAGGGGCAGGACGGCAAGGACAACTACACAACCGAAGTTGTGGTTCCTCGGTTTGGCGGAGAGCTGACCATTCTCGATACGCGACACACTGAGGAGGGTGAACAGAGTGGCGGATACAGCAACGCCCCACGGAACTCTGGCACCCGCAATAACGGCGGTCAGGCGGGGGCGTGGGATGCGCCGCAGTCAAACGATGATCTCGATGACGAGATACCGTTCTGAGTGCCTTTTTTTTCCTCTAAGGCCGGGGAGGTGCCCCGGCCAGTTCAGCCGGAGTATTCCTCATGTGTGATGTCGCAGAACTGTATGAAACAGCCAATTCTGCAGCCAGCAAGGGCTGTGGCTGCTCTTATGAACTCTATGTTCAGAAACTGACAAGAGAGATTGATCAGACTGTCTCTCGGCTCGCCCCCGATCAGGCCGCAGCCCTGCAGGACTATGCCAGACAGAAAGGGGACTATGCCCCGGATGCCGATGGCTTCCACCTTGCGGGCTTCTGCTGCCACGGCATTGAATACGGATGCTGCCCGGCAGGATGCGATGATGTGGAGGAAGACGACTGGGACAGTGAAGACGAAGAGGCTGCCAGAATAGCCCTCAATCAGGAGATCATGGCAGAAATCGAAGAGGAAGCAGAGCAGGCAAGGATGGCCGCAGTCGCTTCCCGTGATGCCCAGGTGCTTGACCGGATCAGCTCAATCCGCAGGAGATTGGCAGCATGAGACAGCTTGTTCAGGAGCTGGGGCGCACGGCATTTCATATCGTGAAGGGGATGCCCTCACCTTCCTTTGTCAGGCTCAACACACTCAGGCGGTTTGAAAGGCTGCTGCTGGCCATTCAGGAAGACCGAGTGGCCTCTTCGTTGCTCCGGTCCAAGGTGCCAGAGCCGGAGCCAAGCCCACATGATGTCGCCCGCGGGCTGGCCGACCTTGTCCCGTTACGGTTTCAGCTGCGCGAGGATGAATCCTTCAGGCCTTTCTCAAGAGGGAGTGCGCTGGCTTTTATCGCCTCACGCCGAGACGAAGCCCGTCTGGAAGGGTTGCAGGGGGTGGCTATGCCGCTGTCCATAGCGGGCGTCGATTATATGGTGCACTACATGCGGGGACAGGATGGTGTGACTGTCGGGCACCTTTAATGGGCAATTAAAAAGCCTTGAAGTCATCATGTTTGGCATATACAATTAGGGATATACATAAAGGAGGCTCTGATGCCAGTTCCTGAAGTGACTCCCCGACCGCGCGAAGTGAAACTCTTTCGGAACAATCGCAGTCAGGCTGTGCGTATTCCAGTCGAATTTGAAATGCCAGGAGATCGCGTGCTGATACGCCGTGACGGTGACAAGCTCGTTCTGGAGCCTGTGAAAACCCCTTCCACTCTGAAGGAGCTTCTCATGGCATGGCGCGAAGAACCGCAGCTGGCCCCAGAAGACGATTTTCCCGATATTCAGGATTTAGGCTCAGGACCTATTAATTTATTGAACTGAGCGAGCGGTTGTGATTCAGAGGCTTACCGATGGAGGGTGGGCCTGTGAGTGATG
>NZ_VHOP01000048.1:0-5379 GCF_008704325.1 Acetobacter sp. DmW_125128
TGTGCCAGAGGCGGCCAGAGGGAAAAGTGACCCACCATTCCGACCGCGGCTGTCAATATGTGTCCATTCGCTACACGCAAAGACTGACTGAAGCAGGTCTCGTTGCCTCTGTCGGAAATGTTGGGGATTCCTATGATAACGCCCTGGCTGAGACCATAAATGAGCTCTACAAAACTGAACTTATCTATCAGCAGGGGCTATGGAAAAATAGGGACGCTGTTGAACTGGCCACACTCAAATGGATGGATTGGTTCAATAATCGCCGCATTCTGTCATCCATGGGAAATATCCCGCCAGCAGAAGCTAAGACTTGTTTTTATGCTTAGCAGAAATTACATGCTTTAGCCGCTTAGTTCAGATAAAAAACGTCTCTACAAAACCCGAGACAATTCAGTGTGGACGTCTTCCCGTTGACACTAGTGACTGTGTCAGCCGCTCTTGAGGGGCTTGGTAAGCGGGGACAAAACATTATTCCCGTGTTCATTTCAGTTGATCCCGAACGTGATACCCCTGAAGTTTTAGAGGAGTATATTGAACGTTTTTCCCCGCGCATTGTTGGTTTGATAGGATCGGAACCTCAGCTTCAGCCTCGTTTTGAGGGAGTTTCATGTCTCAGTACGGCGTCATGCTCCCAATGCTTCAGACTATCTCGTTGATCATAGTTCGCTTCTTTACCTCATGCATGGACAAAATCATCTGGTTGGCATGATCCTCGTTGATGCTAGTGCCCATCAGATTGCAAGCGAGCTCAGATGACTTTTACCATCCTCCTGATGTCAGGTTTGACCTCATCTCGCAAACATCCGGTTTGCGAGAGTCAGAACAAGTAATGCGGCCCCCAGTTCTGGTAGAAGCAGCCCCAGAATGACAAGGGTCATAATACCGACAATTCCATATCTCTGAGAAGGCATGGCGGGCGGAACCCCCAAGGTTCCCACAGGTTTACGTTTAAGCCACAACACTGTTGCTGCACTGCTCATCATCAGTAAACCAGTTGCCACTAAAAAATTGATAGCCTGATTCATCTTTCCAAAAAGCTGGCCTTCATGCGCCGCAACGCCGTAGCCAATGATCCGATCGATAAGGCCTTTCTGGGCGAAAGTTATATGTGCCTGCACATGGCCATCTGGTGTTACCGTCACACTTTCTCGCAAAGGTCGGTTTTGCGTGTCGGAACGTACAGTCCACATAGAACCAGATGGCGTAATGATGACCGGAGCGGGCAGGGAGAGAGTGCTCGCGGTCTGTACAACAGTATCCAGACTGCTTACCAAGTCCTCTTCAGGAAAAGAGGTGGAGACGGTTGGCATATCCATACCGGGCATATCCATGCTGCCTGTTGCAGGCTGCTTCTGTGATTGCCCGACCGGGTGCCCGGCAATGACCGTGGCGGCTGGAACCGCGCCGATTTCCCAGTCCTTGACTGAGGTCAGGCGACCAACCGTGTTTTCGACCGATTGCAGGGTATGTCCCCAGACAAAGGACCACGGTAGACCGGATACCAGAAACAGCACCAGAAACACTGATGCCCACACGCCAGTGACGGCATGGAGATCCCGCCACCGGGTTCGTCCCTTTATGCCAAGGCGTGGATAAACAACGCCTGCCAGTCCATTCTGACCGCGAGGCCACCAGAGCAGTAGGCCTGTCACAATGAGCACAATGGTCCATGATGCAACCATTTCCATAATGACAGAACCCATATTGCCCAGCAGCAACTGACCGTGCAACCGAAAAACCAGACGCTCAAATCTGTTCTCTTCCAGAACAGTTTTCAGAACAGTGTGGGTGTTCCTGTCCACATAGACCCGCACGGCCTCTCCTTCTGGTCTGCTGACCAGAATACGTGCGGCACTCTGCGAAGTCCGCGGAAGTTCATAAGCCAGGAAAGCCCCCTGCGGCACTGCTGATAAAGCAGCCTGAACGTCACGCTTGGGAGAGGGCGACTGAACTGTGAGCAGATGGTCATATCGCCAGTCAATCCAGTCATCAATCTGGGGTTTGAAGAGATAAACCGCTCCGGTCAGAGAGAGAAAAGCCACAAAAGGCAGGCAGAACAGCCCTGCGAAGAAATGCCAGCGCCAGAGCGTGCGGCGGTCTGGCCAGAGAGTGGCAATGTGTATGGTCATGGCACTATCCCTCAAAACCTGATCCGCATGCCGCCAAAATACGCACGGGGCGAACCTGCATAGATGGAGCCTGTGCTGTTCATGAGTGTCGTGGCACCGGCCTGCTGACCATTGGCTTGCAGTTTATCGCTGATGTTTGTGGCCCCTGCGATATAGGTCTGGTTGGCGACGTTCTGTACCTCGAAATACCAGTGCAAACGATGTGCCCAGCCAAACCGGGCGGGGGGATCATAATGTATTTCAAGATTAAGCAGCGCATACCCCGGCGCTTTCAGGCGATTGGCGTTATCTAGCCAGTAAGAATCACGCCACGTGACTTCCGCGTATCCGCCCAGCCCTTCCAGTAAACCGTCAGGCTGGTCATAAAGAAAGCGGGCATTAAGAAAATTGGGAATGACCCCGGGGATATAATGCCCTTTACGGCTGAAGCTGTGTGAGAGCGTGCTGTTGGAAAGAACTTCGGTATAATTGGTATAAATCTGGTTATCATAGGTGTAGCTCAGTTTAACCCGACCGCCGGGAAGCATTTTGGGCAACGGCTTCCACGCCACACCCAGAACAACACCACGATGTTCGGACGCGGGTGCGTTAAAAGTGTAGGAACCAACGGTGTTGACACCGGCAGACTGGCTGACCAGTTCGTTCTTATAAAACTCGTAAAAACCTGTTGCCTGAATGCTGATCGTCGAAGAGGGATGCCAGTCAGCGCCCAGATCAATGCCGACACTTGTCTGGCTTTTCAGTTGTGTATTGTTCCCGTATTCCCCCTGTGGCGTAATGAAAAGATTGGAAGAGGATGGGGTGCCATAGGCTGTGCCAACACGGGTATGAAGCGTCCAGTCTTTTGATGGCGTATAAATCAACGCGCCTTCTGGCGCGAGATTGAAATAGAAACGATTGGCTGTGATGGCCCGCTGGGTGTTGAGCGTTGCGGAGTAGCCATAGAGTGTTTCGGTTGCGCCAATATCGGAATATGTGCCGCCAAGCCCGGCGACAATGTGCCAGTCGGGTGCAAAATGCCAGTCTTCCTGAAAGCGCGCTCCGAGATTCCACTGGTGCCCGTAGCTTTCGGAATTCATGGCCCCTCGTGTTGCACCGCCCAGGGGCATGATGTTGTAAGTCTGTGAACCAAAATCGAGATAATCAAAATTCACGCCAGCAAATGTTTCCAACGCTCTGCCCGCAAGTTGCGCATGGTTGGTTATGTCGCTGCTTACATTATAGGAATTATAAGGACCGACATACGCCATAGGGGACGTTGGCTGGTCGATATGGCGCTGATCGTATGTAAACTGGTTTCGCCATGTTGTGTGGCTGTTGAAATCATGCTCCCAGCGCAGGCCAACCACCGTGCGCCGATCAAAGCGCCCCAACCCTGCCTCTTCAGGGCTCATGGCAACCTTCGCGCCATAGCGGCCATTGACCAACAGATTGACAGATGCGCAGCCAGTTGCTGCGCTGGACGCATTGGCGCACCCTTGCTGGTAAGGATTGGCCCGATACTGGTTGAGTGACAATCTTGCTGGCAAAAACGCATCCGTGACGTTGTTGACAAATTTCAGGATAAGACGATCAGCAGACGTCAGATTGACACGCAGCCGCACATTTTCTGTCGAGGTATTATAACGACTATTGGCAATGAAGCCGTTTCCACGCACATCGCTGCCAAAGATCATCAGATCGTAGTGTCTGTTGCCAAAGCCGAGGGTGGCATAGTTGTTGAACATCCCGAAACTGCCGAAATCGGAGCCCAGTTCCAGTCCGTGAATATCTGCTCCCTTCCGGGTGCGGAAATTGATGGCGCCGTTGATGGCATAATTACCATACAGGGTTGAGGCTGGCCCCTCGAAAACATCGACACCCTGATAGGCATGAGGGTCGATCAAGTCGGCCCGAGCTGTCCCATCGGGCTGGGTCATGGGGAAACCATCTTCCAACACCTGAATATTTTTAAGTCCCCATGATTGACGATCTCCCGACCCACGAATGGAAACGTTTGTATCGCGAGGGCCATTTCCCTGAGTGAAGCTGACGCCAGGAATGGTGACCACCATATCGGCAACACTCTGTCCAACCTGGTTCGCGAAATTACTTCGGTCGGAACTATAAGTCGTCTGGCCTGCAGGTCGAGTAAGGGCTGAAGATCGGCTTAATCCCGTTACAAGAATCTGTTCGTTTTTGACGGGAGTTTTTTTGGTTCTGGGCGTAGGAAGAACACGCTTACTCAAAGATGGACGAGGCTTCTTTGCACCGATGGCAGCGTGCGTCGTGGTGGCCGAGAAAATGGCACCAGCGATCATTGTCCCGTAAAACGGGAGTGAAAAATAAACAGTACGAAACATGTGAAGGAACCTGAAGAGACAGCACAAAAAGCTCACCTACATGATTAGGTGAGCGGCTCTTTCAATTCAGATCAGACAGGAGGTCCCTGAGGGCAGAGAGAAGTCCGTTTCGGTGTTGGCGGCCCCCGGATGGCTGTGAACATCCATGTCTGGCGAATGCCAGCAACACACAATCCTATAAAAAGACAGAAAACGATGCTTACAATAAGCAGATCCAATGCCTCGGACAGAAGAAAGCCGTCATCGTCGGGAGCGGTTGAGTGATGGTTCTGTCCGTCTGGATCAGACGATGTGTTCTGAGCATCGCAAAGAATGCTCAGCTGTGTAAAAGTTTTGAGGGGATCGTCGATCAGTGCTGTTGGGGAAGCAATTCCGCCAAATGTCAGGCGTGCAATCAGCGCAAGCAATACGAGAGGCCAGAAGGCCAGCAGGTAGGTTGAACTGTGAGTGCGAGAGAGCATGTGAAGACAATTATATCAAATTCTTTTTGCGAACTAGATAATATCAGCGCCGGAAGTGCAACGCACACATGCCGCAGATAATGTTTGCTATGCGGAGAGGGTTAGGGGCGTCCTTGGGTGTGGTTGAATTGGGTTGCTTATGCAGTTCCCGATCAGGCCGAAAGCGCCAGCGGGAAGGTGGTCGCGCCATTGCGGTAGGTGCTACCGTGGGTGGCTTGATGTTCAGTGTCGGCGGTGTGTTTGGTGTCGGTCAGTACCATTCTTCTGTTTTTAGCTTTGCTGATCGCACTTTGGGTCAAGACAAGTCCATTTTTCTCATAGGAATGCTGGCAGGAGGCAGGAAGTTACGACGTACGACGTGGCTTACTGTGATGGAGCGAAAACCTGAAGATCAATCGTCACCGGATGGCGTTCCTGTAGCGTGGTCCGATGCGTGACGGACACGAT
>NZ_VHOP01000004.1:0-78257 GCF_008704325.1 Acetobacter sp. DmW_125128
GCGGGGTGCTGCGTATATGACCCGCCTCAACAGGCGTCTAAATCACTAGAATAATACATAATGGTGTCCGCGGCGGGATTCGAACCTTATTTTAAATGATTTGTCTAACATCTATAATTTCTATTCAGTCCCATTAAAATCTCTGTTTCTTGCTTTGAATGACTCATAAGGCTTTTATTAAAGATTATTTGAGCCGATTAGAGAGAAAACATGCTAGTAGAAATAGGAACTCTCATAAGATTAGTTTTTTAAGCTGAACTGAAGGCTAGATTATGTATAAAAGTGTATATCGAACAACAGAAATTTAAATGTTATTTTTTATCAAAATATACTTAAGGGAAATGCGATATGAAGAATAATAAAAAGAAATCTGAACAGAATTATGCCTTGGATGAACAAGTTGGTTTTCTGTTACGGCGTGCTTATCAGCGTCATACAGCTATTTTTCAGGAGCATATTCCAGACCAACATCTTACCTCTGCGCAATTTGCTGTTTTGGTTACCACCCATAAACTTGGTCAGGCTTCTTTGGTTCAGATTAGCCATGAAGCTGCGATTGATCATGCGACATTGCGTGACATTGTATCGCGTCTAAAAAAACGTGGGTTGTTGAAGGTAGAACAGAGTAAGCAAGATCGTAGGCAGAAACTTGTTTCGCTTATGCCTGAAGGTGAACAACTTTTACATGAGACCACTCCTGTAGCACGGCAGGTGACTGATATAACGTTGTCTCCGTTAAATGAGTGTGAGCAGATTGCTGTGCTCCATATTTTACAGAAGTTATCTCATTTTGAAGTATAATGCTGTCATATTGGCATCTCATTGATGGCAGAGAAATACGCTACGGCTACATCTGTTGTTATAGAAAATCATAAAAATATAACTGGTTTTAGTGCTTTAAAATTCTGATGATTTTCGTAATTTGAAAGTCTCAGGCTATTTTGCACGAAGAGCAAAGAATAATAAAACTCTAAAAATCAATATGTTATAAAAAAACGTAACGATAATGAAATTATTATCTTGACGTTTCTCCGTTCCTCCCTGAACATTCATATATCGCGTATACGCTATTAAGTCTGTAATTTTACTGCTGGTCGGAGAGTTAATATGTCAGGTGGAGTTCGTATAGGCATTGCAGGGGCAGGGCTTGGTGGCGTTGCAGCAGCAGGGCTGCTGGAGAAAGCTGGTTTTGATGTTGTTCTGTTTGATCAGGCTCCCGCTTTTTCTCGGCTGGGTGCGGGCATCCAGTTTGGTCCCAACGTCCTTAAAATTCTCGCCACTTTAGATGGTCTCGATAAAAAGCTAGAAGAAATTTCATGTCTTCCTGATTATTGGCTCAGCCGTAAGTGGGACGACGGCACAGTTATGGCCAAGATTCCGCTTAATGCTGAACGGGGACGCTATGGTGCGCCTTATATTACCATTCACCGTGGTGATCTGCATCAGGCTATGCTGGATTGTGTAAGTTCGGAACGTGTGAAATGGGCTCACAAACTGGTCGATTTTACAGATGATGGTCACGGCGTTACACTGAATTTCGAAAACGGCGCTTCAGAAAAGGTTGATATCCTTATTGGTGCTGACGGTATAAACTCACGTGTACGCGAAAAAATCTTCGGTTTGGATGAGGCTGTTTATACCGGATGGATTGCACATCGTGCCATTATTCCGGGTGCAGCCGCCAAGAGCTTGGGAGCTGACCTGAACGCGAAGTGGTGGTCTGCTGATCGGCATATCGTGTGCTATTATCTTGATAAGAACGAGGATGAGTTCTACCTGGTAACAGGGGAGCCAGCAGAATGGACTTCTCGTGCAGGACAGTTGCCAAGCTCACGTGAAGCGTTGCGTGAAGCATTCAAGGGCTTCCATCCAATGGTTCAGGGCTATATCGACGCGACTGATGTTGTTACGAAATGGCCGCTTAAAACGCGTGCGCCATTGCCTGTTTGGTATCAAGGTCGTTCTGTATTGCTGGGAGATGCTTGCCACCCAATGAAGCCGCATATGGCGCAAGGGGCGGCTATGGCAGTGGAAGATGCAGCTGTTTTGGCCCGGTGCCTTACTGAGTTAGGTACAAAGGATCTGGAACGTACATTCCGTTCTTATCATGAAGCACGAAAAGAGCGTGCGACCAAAGTTCAGAGCATTTCCAATGCCAATACATGGCTACGGCAGCCTGAAGATCCTTACTGGTGTTACGGTGACAATATCTACGATCTGACAATCGAATAAGCGTAGAAAAGAGGATGGGCGTTATGGCAGCCAGCGTCTTTCTAACAGTTAATGGCCGCCGTCATACCATTACGGCAGTCGGGAATACGCCACTTCTTACAGTTTTGCGCAATGATTTGGGGCTGAATGGCCCCAAATATGGCTGCGGTTTAGGGGCATGTGGTGCCTGCACGGTGCTAATGGACGGGAAAGCTGCACGTAGTTGTGTGGTCTCGTTAAACGCTGCAGTAAAGTGTAAAAACATTGTGACACTGGAAGGCCTTTCTCCAGATGGAAGTGATCCTGTGCAAAAGGCTGTGGTTGCAGCACAGGCAGCGCAGTGCGGCTACTGCCTGAACGGTATGGTCATGACGCTACGGGCGTTTTTAGACGCGACCCCCAATCCCGATGAAGGCGCACTAAAGGCTGCCCTGCGCTATAATCTTTGTCGTTGTGGCACTCATGTAGAAATTATGCGTGCTGCACGAATTGCAGCCGGATTGGAAAAGGAGGATAGCGGAAAATGACCGGTGTGCTCCAGATATTCCGGAAATCACTTCCTCCCCAAGGGCTTTCTGCACGAGGAGAATTTATCCCACGGGATGAGGTGCTGGTTCAGGTTGATGAAAACGGTCAGATTTTAGGGTTTTGTGGGCATGTAGATCTTGGGACAGGTATTGCAACTTCTCTGGCTCAGATTGTAGCAGAAGAACTGGATGCAGATCCTACATATGTTCGGATGGTGTTGGGGCATACAGATCGTACCCCTGATCAAGGGGCGACAATTGCAAGTGAGACCATTCAGGTTTCATCTCGTCCGTTACGTCGGGCAGCGGCGCAGGCACGCAAGTTGCTGCTACAACGTGCTGCACAACTTACAAACTCCCCTGTTGAATCATTATCTTTCCGCAATGGGAAGTTAACAGGATCTTTGCCCGGAATAACAAACTGGGGGATGGGAGATATTGTACGTGGTGTTCAAATCCGTGAGGAATTGGATGAAACTACGTCGGTGAAGCCTCCATCTGAATATCGTCTGGTGGGCCGCAGCCATCCGCGGGTCGATATTCGAGATAAAGTAACGGGCCGCATGGTTTATGTGCATGATGTGCGCGTAGAGGGCATGCTGCATGGTCGTGTTATTCGGCCTCCCTATGCGGGTTATGATCATGGTCCGTTTGTAGGGCGTTCGTTATTAAAGGTGGACCGTGCATCTGTGACTCATATTGAGGGCCTTGTGGATGTAGTGGTGATTGGTGATTTTGTCGGGGTGGTTGCTGAGCGTGAAGAACAGGCAATTGCAGCGGCAGAAGCGTTACAAGTTACGTGGGCACCAGTTGCTGTACCAGATCTTTCAGATCCGATAGAAGCGATACGGGCTAACCCGTACGAGCCTCGCGTTGTTTTGGATCGTGGAGATGTGGATGCGACGTTGGGTAAACTCTCCCATCGTCTAGATCGCGAATACCATTGGCCTTATCAGATGCATGGCTCTATTGGGCCTTCTTGCTCTGTGGCATCCTGGCATGAAGGTAGCCTGACAGTTTGGTCTGGCACGCAAAATCCGCATATGTTGCAAGCCGATATCGCGTTGTTGATGGATTTGCCTGTTACCAACGTAACAGTTATTCGTCACGAAGCAGCAGGATGTTACGGGCGGAATTGTGCGGATGATGTGGGGGGGGATGCCGCTCTTCTTTCTCGCGCAGTTGGGCGGCCTGTTCGGGTTCAGCTTTCCCGTGCTCAGGAACATGTTTGGGAACCTAAAGGCGCGGCCCAGCTTGTGCGTATTGAAGGTGGACTGGATGCTAATGGTGCGCCTGTCGCTTATAATTTAGATACAAGTTACCCTTCCAATGTATCGCCATTGCTGGCGCTGGTGCTGACTGGGCAAGTGCCTGCGGAAGTACCTGCTGTAGCTCAGATGGGAGATAGAACGTCTATCCCTCCTTATGATTATGCGAATGCACGGGTTACAGTAAAAGATATGCCGCCTTTGGCGCGTGCTTCATGGTTTCGTGGTGTATCTGCACTGCCCAACAGTTTTGCGCATGATAGCTATATTGATGAACTGGCTGCAGAGGCAGGCGTAGATCCGCTGGAGTATCGCCTGCGTTATCTTCCAGATACACGTGCTGCAGAACTTCTTAAGGCAACAGCGGCAAAAGCTGGATGGGAACCGCGTACGCAACCGCCTCAGGTTGATCCAAAGGAACGTATCCTGCGCGGGCGTGGATTGGCCTATGCGCTGTATGTTCATGGGCCTTTCCCTGGCAAGCCGGCTGCATGGTCTGCATGGGTAGCTGATGTTGCAGTTGATCGCCTTACAGGTGAAGTAAGCGTGACGCGTGCTGTGGTCGGGCAAGATGCTGGGTTGATGATTAATCCGGCTGGTATTCGTCACCAACTGCATGGCAATGTCGTGCAGTCCACAAGCCGTGTGCTGACAGAGCAGATTAAGTTCGACCATGAAGGTGTAGAAAGCCGGGAATGGGGCGGATATCCGATTATTCAATTTCCAGATATTCCTGAAATCAATCCGGTGCTTATGAATCGCCCGGAGGAGCCCCCTCTCGGAGCAGGAGAGTCTGCATCCGTGCCTAGTGCCGCAGCTATTGCAAATGCAATATATGCTGCTACTGGCGTGCGTTTTCGGGATGTTCCATTTACACCTGAAAAAGTCAAAACGCGTCTGGATGAGGTATTGGGGCCGTTAGAGCGCTCTTCTGTTGTACCTTTAGCGCCGTTGTCTTTTCATGGAGAAGGTGCCCGTCCGGCTATGGCAAGCCAGGGATGGAAAAGCTTGCTACGTAAGGCTGGGTTAGGGGCGGCTTTGGCCGTGGCAGGCAGTGCATTAGCAACAGTTTTGCCATGGCGTGCACCTATCGCTCCAGTTGCACCCCCAGTGCCCGGTATGTTTTCTGCGGAAATTATCGCTAAAGGCAAACAGGTTGCAGCAGCGGGAGATTGTGCTGTTTGCCATACAATCCCGGGCGGTAAGGAAAATGCTGGTGGTTTTGCGTTGGAAACACCATTCGGCACGATTTATTCTACTAACCTAACGCCAGATACTAAAACAGGTATTGGCCAATGGTCTTATGCAGCCTTTGAACGCGCCATGCGTGAAGGAATTAGCCGTGATGGAAGGCATTTGTATCCGGCCTTTCCTTATACGGCATTTGCAAAAACAAGTGATGCAGACATGCAGGCGCTTTACGCTTACCTGATGTCGCAGGAACCTGTAGAGCAGAAGCTTCCCAAAACGTCATTGAAATTTCCGTATAACTTACGTTTTTCCATGGCCGGGTGGAATATGCTGTTCCATAGCACAGCGCCGTTTGTGCCGGATCAGAACCGTTCAGAGCAGTGGAATAGGGGAGCATATCTGGCGGAAGGTTTGGGTCACTGTTCTGCATGCCATACGCCACGGAATGCTTTGGGGGCAGAGCGCTGGAAAACAGCTTATCTGGCTGGAGGAGAAGCCGAAGGTTGGGTTGCACCAGCATTATCTACACTGTCACGCTCTCCGCTGCCCTGGAGCGAAGATGATCTTTACGCCTATTTGCGTACTGGCTTCAGTCCCAATCATGGCCCTGCTGGCGGCCCTATGGCACCTGTTGTGCACGCCATGGAAGACCTGCCAGATGTAGATGTGCGGGCTATAGCCCATTACATTGCCTCTTTTGATACAAGGCAAACGGCAGAGGGCGCGCCAGCCTTACGACAACAGATACTGACCCGCACTGCAGATCTTCAATCCATGGAGAAAGGGGAAGGGGCACGTATCTACAATTCAGGCTGTGCAGTGTGTCATGAAGGGGAAGGGACGCATCTGTATGGAGCACGCCCTCAATTGGCGCTGAACAGTAATGTATGGGCCGATACACCAGATAATCTTATTCGTGTGGTGCTTGATGGTGCACCATCACCAGCACATCAGGCAGCCAACATGATGCCAGCTTACCGTAACCTGTTCTCTGATCGGCAGATTGCGGAAGTCGTGGCCTTCCTGCGTCGCACCATGGCTCCGGAAAAAGGGGAATGGAGCGATCTTGTGGCTCGGGTTGCGCGTATTCGTGCGGAAGGAGGGCACTAAGCCATGTGTCTTTTGCCTTTTGTCCAATAGCGCCACACCGGAACGCCTTTTCTAGGGGAACATTCCAATGCCCGTAAGTGATTTTGAACTCGTCCAATCATGGCGTCAGGTTCTGGATCTTTGTAATTTACAGAGCGGCCAGAGCGTTACAATCCTGACCTCAATAGGAACAAATGCACAGACCTTACGTTGCGCTCTTCTTGCGGTGCAGGAAAAAGGTGCCATTGCTAATCGGCTTGATTTGCAACCTACCAATGGTGGAACGTCTCTTTCACGAGATCCTTTAGCTTATGTTGGCACAACACCACTTACTGGTAACAGGGCCGCAGTGGAAATGTTAAAGGCCAGTGATCTTGTTCTGGATCTTATGACATTGCTTTTCTCTGCTGAACAACATGAGATTTTAGATGCTGGTGGGCGTATTCTACTGGTAGTAGAGCCACCAGATGTGTTGGTGCGTATGACGCCTACAGCCGAGGATCGTACGCGCGTGCTGAAGAATTCAGCACGGCTCAAAGCTGCCAAAGTTATGAAAGTAACATCTGCAGCAGGCACGGACGCTACGTTTGCGTTGGGTGAATATCCTATTCTGGAAGAATACGGTTTTGTAGATAAACCGGGAAGATGGGACCATTGGCCAAGCGGTTTTTTGGCAACTTGGGCAAATGAAGGCTCGGCTGAAGGCAAGATTGTGTTGGCGCCAGGGGATATTCTTCTGCCGCAGAAAAGTTACATTACGGCCCCTATTACGTGTCATCTGGAAAAAGGCTACGTGCGCGCTATTGAAGGTGGTTTTGAAGCTGATCACCTGCGTGATTACATGGAAAGTTTTCATGACCCCGAAGTTTTTGCGGTTTCGCACATAGGCTGGGGACTACAGAACCGCGCACATTGGTCTGTGATGGGGTTCTATGATCGAGAGGCAAGTATTGGCATGGATCCCCGTGCTTGTGCCGGTAATTTCCTATGGTCCACTGGCCCTAATAATGAAGCTGGTGGTGACCGTGATACTGCCTGCCATATTGATATTCCCATGCGTGATTGCACAGTAATGCTGGATGATGAAGCCGTGGTGCGAAATGGTAAACTGGTTGGAGAATCCAAATGACAACAGAAGATATGCGTGATGAGGCACGATATCAGAAACAGGGTTTTGGTAACGAGATCGGCATTGTTGGAGGTGTCGGCCTGTTAATCATTGATTTTGTCAATGGTTTTGCTGATCCGGAAGCATTTGGCGGTGGGAATATTCCGCAGGCTATTGAACGTACGCAGGATCTACTTGCATTTGCGCGCGAGAAAGGTTGGAAAGTTGCGCATTCACGCATCATTTTTGCGGATGATGGTGCTGATGCGAATATTTTTTCCCTAAAGGTTCCCTCCATGTTGGGGCTTACGGAAAATAATCCGGCTTCGGCTATTGTGCCTGAACTTGCGCCGGTGCCGGGTGAATATGTTGTGCGTAAAACGGTGCCTTCTGCATTTGCAGGCACACCGCTTGCAGCTTGGTTTGTAAGCCACGGTGTGCAGACTGTGGTGGTGGCGGGTTGTGTAACATCGGGTTGTGTACGTGCAAGCGTGCTGGATGCCATGCAGGCTGGTTTTCGCCCTATTGTTATCTCAGATTGCGTAGGAGATCGTGCAATCGGCCCGCATGAGGCCAATCTGTTCGATATGGCCCAGAAAGTTGCAGACGTTATGCCGTTGGATGCGCTGCTATCCCGTATTTCTAATTAATATTCAGGAGATTATTGAGTTATGAGTGAAGAAAAATTTCTTTATGGTGCCAACGTATATGCCAACGGCATTCGTCAGCATTATCTGCGGTATGGTGGCAAAGGTAAGCCGTTGGTGTTGGCTCCTGGCATTACCAGCCCTGCCATTACATGGGGGTTTGTAGGAGAACGGCTTGCTGCGGATCATGATGTTTACATTCTTGATATACGTGGGCGGGGCCTTTCTTCAACCGGGCCAGATCTAGATTATGATCTGGATAGCTATGCTGATGATGTTTTGGAATTCATTAAAGCGCTTGGTCTGAAGGATGTTACACTCATGGGGCATTCCATGGGGGCACGTATTGCTATTCGTGCTGCGCGCAAGAATTCAGTAGATCTTGCTCAGCTTATTTTGGTTGATCCTCCTGTTAGCGGCCCCGGACGGCGTGCTTATCCTGCAAATTTAGACTGGTATACAGAATCTATTCGCCTTTCCCGTAAGGGGATGAGTGCTGAAGACATGCAGCGTTTTTGTCCGACATGGACAGAGGAACAGCGTCAACTACGTGCTGAATGGCTGCATACTTGTGATGAACTGGCAACACGCATTTCGTTCGAAAAATTCCATACGGAAGACATCCATCAGGACCTTCCACATTTGAAGGTGCCAGCTCGTTTGGTTGTCGCAACACGCGGTGGGGTGATTCAGAAAGAAGATGAAGCTGAAATATCCAGTTTGAACAGTGCTATTGAGATCGTGCACGTTGAAAACGCGGGACATATGATCCCGTGGGATAATGAAGAAGGCTTTTATAGCGCTGTTACTGTAAAATAGCCCTAAATTTGAAACTGCTGAATAAAGCAGGAACTTTAAGGGGACACTCATTTTTATGGGTGATCCCATTTATTGTCTTCACAAGAGGTTCTGATGAAGAAAATTTATCGTATCGGGCAGATTGTTCCCAGTTCCAACATTACAATGGAAACGGAAATTCCTGCACTGTTAAAGCTGCGTGAAAATATTCGGCCAGAACGGTTTACGTTTCATTCTGCACGTATGCGCATGAAAACGGTGAGTAAGGATGAGCTGGCTGCCATGGACGGGCAATCAGACCGTTGCGCGTTTGAACTGAGTGATGCAGCTTTGGATGTGCTAGGTTATGCCTGCCTTGTTGCCACTATGTCCATGGGGCCGGGCTATCACCGTGTTTCCGAAAAGCGCCTACATGAACGAACAGTTGAAAACGGACATCCTGCGCCTGTTATCACCAGTGCAGGAGCGCTGATTGAGGGCTTAAAGGTTCTTGGCACCAAGAAAATTGTGGTTGTAGCACCTTACATGCGGCCTTTGACGGAATTGGTAGTGGATTACATCAGCCGCGAAGGTATTGATGTTATTGATTATGTGGCGCTGGAAATTCCAGATAATCTGGATGTGGGGCGTCATGATTGCCAGCGTTTACCGGAGATTGTGAAGGGCTTACGTTATCAGGATGCTGATGCAGTTATTGTTTCGGCTTGTGTGCAGATGCCTTCGCTTCCCGTTGTATCTATGGTGGAAGCTATAACTGGCAAACCGACTTTGAGTGCTGCTGTAGCAACAACGTATGCCATGCTTAAAGCCATGAAGTTGGAAGCAGTAGCACCTGGGGGTGGTGCACTTCTTTCTGGCGCATATTAAACTTATTGGTGGAGAGGTTACATGTATTTTCCTCTCCATCAAAAATTTTAAAAGCGAGTAGATGTGTTTTTATAAAATGCGATGTGTACGCTAATTATATATATTATTACTTCTTTTATATCAAAAACATTTGTAATTTATTATATTTTTTGAACATAATAATTTTCTCAATTTATGTTGTCTGTAAAATATTTAGCCTGAGTGAAATCATCTAAAATTTCTGTGTTGGCGCGTTGCGCAAAGGACACATCGGAAAATAATGTTTCGAATAAGAAATATAATCTTTACAACTATGGTGTGTACGCGACTATCTTATCATATCGGAATCGCAATAAATTTCTCGGGCGGTGTGGGGCTGTTTGTTGGAAGTTTCTTGCTGGTAATATGTGATCTGGAGTGCTCATGCGAAGTGTTGCTGTTTCCGGGCAGGCAAGCCGTTCCGAGCAAAGCGGGAACAGGCTTTTTAGTACAATGGCGTGGCGTATTCTGCCGCTACTTTTTCTTGGTTTTTTGGCATCCTATCTAGATCGGGTGAATGTTGGATATGCCAAACTGCGTATGCTTTCTGATTTGGGGATGAGTGAAGCTGCGTATGGTTTGGGTACGGGGCTATTCTTTCTTGGTTACATTTTGTGCGAAGTCCCTAGTAACCTGATGCTAGTTAAATTTGGTGCGCGTAACTGGATTGCTCGTATCCTTGTAACGTGGGGATTGTGCTCTGGCCTGATGATGTTTGTGCATACACCCACACAGTTTTATATTCTGCGTATTCTATTGGGTGTTGCAGAAGCAGGTTTTATGCCTGGTGTGCTGTATTATTTGGCATTGTGGTTTCCTCCTCAGTATCGCTCCAAAGTCACTGCGGCTTTTATGGCGGGTATTCCTTTAGCCAGTGTGATTGGCGGCCCTGTATCTGGCCTGTTGATGGACAGGCTGAATGGTGTAGCTGGTTATGAAGGTTGGCGTTGGCTTTTTTTCTGGGAAGCATTGCCACCGGTCCTTATTGGGGTAGCTGTTTTTCTATTTCTGCCGACGTCACCAGATAAAGCTACATGGCTCACGGCATCAGAAAGTGAGTGGCTGCGTCGTGAAAATCCGCTGCCTTCTGATAAGGTTAGTCTTTCTGTTAGTATTGGTGCGGCATTTCGCAGCCCGTGGGTATGGCTTTTGGGCATTGTGGATGGAACGTTACTTCTGGGTTTGTATACAATTGCTTTTTGGACACCTTCATTGCTGCATGATGATGGCATTCGTTCTACCTTTCAAATCGGTTGCCTCAGCGCTATTCCGCAAATTGGTGCTGTAGCCAGTATGTTTCTGATCGGGCGGAGTTCCGATGAGCGAGGTGAGCGCCGGTGGCATATTGTTCTTCCTATTGTTGTGGGCAGTATTGCAATGGCGTGTATTCCGTTGTGCATGGGCAATCCATTTATTGTTATTGCCTGTATTACAGCGGCCAATATGGGTATTCTTGGTGCGCTCCCACCTTTTTGGGTGTTGCCGTCCATTATGCTTAAGGGAAGTAGCGCTGCGGTTGGGCTGGCATTGGCGGGTTCTATTGCCAATATAGCAGGATTTTTTGCAACGGCTTTGGTTGGATATGCCCGTAGTGTTACGGGGGATATGTCCGGCGTGATCTGGCTTTTTGCAGGCTTAGTTCTTCTTGGTGGACTTTCGGTTCTGATGATTCCGAAAAACAGCATGAAGTCATTATAAATTCTTTTTCTGTTCTTGAAAACCACAGGTGATGGGACTGTCCGGAACAAAGTTTCCGTGACACAAATAGGAAAATAACGTGATGCAGAACACGGGTTTACACGCAGTCTCTTTTTCCTGTCGTGCTACAAAATTCATGGGCTGTTGTGGTGTTTTTGGTGGGTTATTGCCAAGTTTGGTATTTGCTGAACCACAACACACCGAAAAGATGGAGCAAGTTGGAAACTTTTACTTTGTTAAAGGTAACAGGCATTATTATGATGCTGCTCATGCACCTACGCAACCTGGTGTGCCCAGGTTTGTGCCGGCGCCTAATGGGGGAGATGGGCCTGTAGCACCTAATGGCAAAGGGGCGCATTCCATTTTGACACAACCTTACTTCTTTTCCCTCCAATTTAAACCCGTAGCACAGGGAGGGAAATTTCTTGCTGATCACGGTGTTTATTTTAACGGCTGGAATATATCACAGCTAAATGCCAACGTCGGTGGTGGGTATAAAAACGGTTCTGCTTATACTAACTGGGCTTTGTTGGGGCTAAACCTTGATATGCAACGGATAGCCGGGATATCGGGTGGTCAGATGCATTTTATTATCGA
This sequence comes from Acetobacter sp. DmW_125128, assembly GCF_008704325.1. Taxonomy (NCBI): domain Bacteria; kingdom Pseudomonadati; phylum Pseudomonadota; class Alphaproteobacteria; order Acetobacterales; family Acetobacteraceae; genus Acetobacter; species Acetobacter sp. DmW_125128. The sequence goes on from NZ_VHOP01000004.1 coordinate 12,020, forward strand.
TGATGTGGCCGGGCAGGGGCGTAGTTGGGAGTATAATGCTTCTGATTGGTCATGGATCAACACATGGGGCAACCATGATGGGTTGCAGGTTCGTGAATTTACTTGGGATCAAGAACTTTTTAACAAACATCTTTTTATTCTAGCTGGCCGCTCAAACCCGAAAGGTGGTGAATTTGAAGGCTCGGAACTGTATTGTCAGTTTGCAACCTTCCTGTGTTCATCACCAACAACATTTACAATTGATGGCTCATCACCATCATTTACGGTTTCATCATGGAGTGCACGTGTGCTGATCAAGCCCACAGCTTCTACGTATATTAAAGGCGGTATCTGGGAAGTAGAGCCTTGGGTGCGCGCCAAAAACCATAATGGTTGGCCTGGGCCAGACTGGGGGTTTGATAAAGCCGAGGGTGAATTCATACCCGTTGAAGCCGGATATCATACAGACTTTACAACAGATAAGTATCCTCGTGCTTATAGCCTTGGTTTTACGTATGATACCTCTATTTATAGTGATCCACTTTATAACACCGAGCATCAGGTTTACGCATTAGCGGGCGGCAAGGCGCAACCACGCCGTGGGCGTACAACTGTATACGCGCAAGCCCAGCAGATGATCTGGAAGCCCGACCCGAATGATACACGGGGGCTTATTGTTTTTGGGTCTGCAAACTTTCTGACATCGGGAGATGGCACCGTAAGAAATGGCTTTGTGGCAGGTCTGTTTGATTGGGGGCCTTTCCGTTCACGACCGAGGGATTATGTAGGCCTCGTGTTCCAGAGTTATTTGTGGAATCGTAAAGTCGTGCATTCCATGAATGCTTCTTTGCAAGCCGAAGGTTATCGCAATCAATGGAATAGTTCGGAAACCATGATGGAACTGAACTATGGCTTGAATGTTGCGCCGGGTGTTATGGCAACGCCTTATTTTGAATATATTTGGAATCCCGATCAGCTTGCATCTTCCAGAGTGCAGCCTAATGTTAAATATGCTGCGCAGGTTGGCTTAATGGTTAACTTTGAAATTAACCCCGGCCTTAATCTTCCTGAACTGCATAGATATAGAAAATAATATTCTATATCTATGAGAGTTTGCATGGGTATAGGGAATGTTCTGGAAAGCTGGGTATGCTTTCCAGAGTTTCTCATCCTCTTATTACATCAAGGGGGAAATTTGCCTAACACCTGTCGAGAAACACGAAAAAGGGTTTCTCTCAACCAGCGATGTACGGGGTCCATGTCACGGCGTGGATGCCACGCTTGAAAAGCTTCCACGGATGGAAGTGAGAGAGGAAATTCAAAAGATGTCAGCCCAAGGGCTTCTTGAGAGATATGATCAATCACAATGCCTGGTAAAGGCAGAATGAGATCTGTATTTTTCATACTTTCTATCATTGCATGGTAATTGGGCACGACCATTGCAATTCTACGTGTCAGCCCATGTTGATTGCGCAGCTTCCAATCAATCGGGCCTTGCGCGCGCCCTCTGCGTGAAACACTGATATAATCGTAACGTACCATGCTTTCCGGTGTGATGGGTTCTGCCAGAATTGGGTGCCCTTTACGTACAAGGCCCCGCATATAGTCTCGGAAAATGGTCTGGCGGCGTATTTCGGGCTTCATCATTTCCGTTGCGCCGATGTACAAATCTACACTGTCATCACGCAACGGGACAGATGCAGCCGCATCGAGTTCGGGTGCCCAGATCACTTCACACCGAGGGCAATCCTTTTTCAAGGCTTCCAAGAGTGGAAGAGCCAGCGCAGCTATAACCAGATCATTAGCCCGAAGGGTAAAGGTAGGCGCCATGTTTGCCAGATTGACAAGTGCGCGTGTTTCTATAAGGCTATCTGCGGCGACAACAACATTCTGCACCCGGTTGAGTATGCCAGCGGCAAAGGCCGATGGGGTCATGCGTCGGCCAGATTGCACAAGAATGGGGTCAGCAAATGCTTTGCGTAATTTAGCAAGCTGACGGCTCATAGCCGGTTCACTGATTTTTAGCCGACGTGCGGCAAGAGAGACGCTTTCTTCTTCGATAAGCACCTGAAGGTAGCGAAGCAGGTCGAGATCATAACCTTTCATCCTTTCAGAAATAGATGTTGTTTTATGGAATGACTAGAGTTTTCTATTCCGAAAATCGAATTCGTCACTTATCAGAAATAGGGGTTGTCGAAGGCGCAGTGAACCGTTTGAAGTGCGCTGATGACCAACGCTGCTCCTGCACAAGGGGTTGGTGCACCGGTTATTCATGCCGCGCCACCACGCCCTTCTTATATTCCCCCTTTTGGCCTACGCACTGTTGTTGGCTGTTTGGGTATGCTGCTGGCCGTGCATGTTGCAGGATTTAATGAGCATGTGACCGAGATCGGTCTTTCCGATATTCGGGGTGCCATGCACATTGGCCACGATGAGGGCACGTGGGTTATTGCGATTTATGAGGCGTTCAATATTGCAGCCATGGCGTTTACGCCGTGGTTTTACATGACGTTCTCGATCTATCGCTTTTCCATTTTCATGACAGCTGCTTTGGCACTGCTTTCCATTCCAGCGCCCTTTATGCCGGATGTCACTTCACTTTGCATTCTACGTGCATTTCAAGGATTAACGGCAGGTTGTTTACCGCCTGTGCTTATGACTGTAATGCTGAAATACCTCCCTCCAGAAATTCGGGTATTTGGCATTGGCGGATACGCCATGAGCGCTACTTTTGGGCCTAATCTGGGTTTGCCGCTGGAAGCATTCTGGTTCGAACGTATGGGCTGGCATTGGCTGTATTGGGAAATTATTCCAACAGCAGCGTTGGCTATTGCGATGATGGCCTATGGCTTGCCGAAAGACCCAATGCATTTTGAGAGGTTTGAAAAGTTTAACTGGCTTGGATTGCTGGTAGGGCTGCCAGCAATTTGTTCCTTGGTGATCGTGTTGTATCAAGGAGATAGGTTGGATTGGTTCCGTTCCCCTGTGATTACGGATCTAACATTCTGGGGTGTGGCAGCATTTATTGTTTTTGTAATTAACGAGGCGTTTCATCCCAGCCCTTATTTTCGCATTCAGTACTGGCGATCCCGTAATATTCAGGCGTCTTTGCTCTCATTGGTGGGCATTCTCGCCATCTGTGCGATTATGGGGGATATTCCCGCAACCTATCTGTCTGCTGTGCGTGGGTATCGGCCTATTCAAACAGCCCCGGTATCGCTGGTGGTTGCGTTGCCGCAGCTGATCATGCTGCCGTTGATTGCCGCTTTTTGTAACAGTCGTAAGGTTGATTGCCGTTTTGTACTGGCGGGCGGCATGTTGTGTCTGGCCGCTTCTGCATGGTTGGGTACATGGCTGACGGTGGATTGGGTGCGGGATAATTTTTACCCGCTGCAAATTCTCCAGGTTTTTGGCCAACCCATGACGGTTATTCCTACCCTCATGCTGGCGACCCTTGCTATGGGGCCTGCCGATGGTCCGTTTATTTCTGGCATGGTCAATATGCTTAAAGGGCTGGCCAATGCGGTTGCCTATGCGCTGTTTGCTGCCTTAACCCGTAGGCGAGAGCAATATCATTCCACCATGTTGCTCGATCATCATGGCACGCATGGTCTAGCCCTGCAGGGCATGGGTAACCCCATCATGCAGCAGCTTTCGGTTACATCGCCAGATAGTGTGCATGTTGCCCGTAATTCACTTCAGGTTTTCCATACCTATGTGCATGAGCAGGCGCTCGTTCTGGCGCTGAACGATATCTATTATGTGCTGATATGGGCCTGCCTTGGATACGCTTGCATGAATCTTATTCTGCCGCGCCGGGTGTATCCGCCGCGTGCGCCTTCTCCCAACACTCCAGCCCGCTAATCCGGAATACAGATTATGATCTACAAAAAACCGTTGCTTTATGCTGGCTGTGCCGCTGCTGTGCTTGCCCTTGTAGCATGGGGCGGTTCGCGGCTGATCAATGGTGATGGTGTGAACCAATATACCAATGATGCCTATGTAACAGCAGATTTTCCCACGGTTGCGCCCAAGGTTTCAGGCCGTATTGATCGGGTTATTGCGCAGGATAACCAACTTGTGCATGCAGGTGAGGAATTGGCGCATATTGAGGATGATGATTACCGTGCAGCCTTGGAGGTCGCAAAAGGCAATGTGCTAGCTGCCCAAGGCGATGTTGCCAATTTGGAAGCCGAGCTTGGTCGGCAGGATGCCGTTATTGCGCAAGCACGCGCAGCAGTTCTGGCAGATCAGGCCGCATTGATGTTTGCCCGGCAGAACGCAACCCGGTATCGCAATCTTTCCTCCGGTGGTGCTGGCACGATTGAACAAAAGCAATCGTCGGAAGCGCAGGAAAAAGAAGCAGCGGCATCCATAGCACGAGACCAAGCAGGGGTGGATGCTGCCATTCGGCAGGTTGCAGTTTTAAAAGCCCAGCTTCAGCGTGCACGTGGTGTTTTACTGCGCATGCAGGGGGATGAAAAACAGGCAGAACTGAACCTGTCTTACTGCACCATTCCCGCTCCAATGGATGGTGTAGTGGGTGAGCGTGGTGTGCGTATCGGGAATTATGTGCACCCCGGCACGGGTATTTTGGCTGTTGTGCCTGTTCATGAAGCCTATGTTCTGGCTAACTTTCAGGAAACACAGCTTACAAAAGTGCAAACTGGCCAGAGTGCGACTGTTTGGGTAGATACATTTCCCGGTCATCCCCTCAAGGCGCATGTGGATTCATTGGCACCTGCCACCGGTGTCGCTTTTGCACCTATTCAGCCAGATAATGCGACGGGTAATTTTACCAAGGTGGTGCAGCGTATTCCCGTTAAACTTACGTTTGATCCAGACCAGCCGCTTGCGGCAAAGGTGCGTGTTGGTATGTCTGTTGAAGTGAATATTGATACGGCTTCCAAGCCAGAAGGCCCGCACGCCAATAACTCACGTTATATCTGGCAGTAGTCCCATGAAGCGTCTTTTTCTTTCCGGCTTATCCGTGCTGGTGCTTTCTGGTTGCACTGTTGGGCCAAACTATCACAAGCCGCAGGTTAAAGCGCCAGCAGATTGGCGCACAACCCAACCGCCAGCAGAAAGCCAGATTACGACGGCTTCAGCAGATCCGCAGTGGTGGACACTGTTTCATGATCCGGTGCTGACTAAGCTGGAAAATGAGGTTGCAGCTTCCAATCTGGATATTAAAGCGGCGAGCCTGCGTTTGATGCAAAGTCAGGCAGAGCGGCGCATTGCCAGTGCTGCACAGTTTCCTCATGCAGAAGCCAATGCATCTTATGGGCGTGAACGCGCCAGCACCAATGGTGTGCTGGGTTTGCTGGGCACTATGGAGCGTGAACAGGCGGGGTCTATTGCATCTGGCTCTCAAGGGTTTGGGCCTACAGCATTGCCCGGAAGTGTGGGGAATCCCTCATTCAACTTGCCCCAATACGGTATGAACGCATCGTGGGAAGTGGATTTTTGGGGGCACGTGCGGCGGCAGGTGGAAGCTGCTACAGCAGCCATGCACGAAACGGAGGAAATGCGACGAGATATTCTGGTATCTCTTATGGCAGAAACAGCGCAGGATTATATTGATTTACGCGCAACGCAAACGCAGATTGGCATTTTGCAGCATAATATTCAGGTTGCAAAAGATAGTGTAAAACTCACCACATTGCGGTTCGAGCAAGGGGCCGCAACACGTTTGGATGTGGCAGAAGCTACAGGCCAGCTTCATACATTTGAGGCACGCTTACCACCTTTGCAGGCGCAAGCAACGCACATGCTAAATGCCTTGAGCTTTCTGGTTGCGCGTGAACCAGGGGCGTTGGATGCAGAACTTGGGGCGCCAGGCCCAATCCCTCTGGTGCCTGCCTTGGTGCCGGTGGGCTTGCCATCCGAACTGGCAGAGCATCGGCCTGATATTCGTATGGCGGCAGATCATTTGCATGCTGCCACGGCCAGTATTGGTGTAGCCATTGCAGATTTCTTTCCGCGCGTCACACTATCTGGCAGTTTGGATGTGCAGGCCCTTCAGTTTAGTGGTTTGGGTTCATGGGCATCACGTCAGTATGGTTTTGGCCCTACTGCAACACTCCCTTTGTTTGAAGGTGGAAGGCTAACAGGCCAGTTGCATTTGCGTAAGGCGCAGCAGAAAGAAGCAGCAACTATGTTCCAGCGCACGGTTTTAAAGGCGTGGCAGGAAATTGATGATGCCATGGCCGATTTTACGGCGGCTCAGCGGCGGCGTGATGAATTGGCTGAAGCCGTGCATGAAAACGAAATTGCAGTGGATACAGCCAAGGCCCAATATGTGCAGGGTTCATCCGACTTTTTAAATGTGCTGACATTGCAGAATGCGCTTTTGTCTTCTCAAAGTGCATTGGCAGATGCCACGGCGCGCGTGGCAGGGTCTGTCACGCACCTTTACCGTGCAGTTGGTGGCGGCTGGGAAGGTATTTACCCAGACAAAACGAAAGCAAAAAAACATGTGTGAGATTGGCGTATGATAACAATCAGACGTGCGGCAACTCTGGGTAACGCGCATTCAGATACGCTCATACTGCGCTGTCATTTTGCATTCGCTGATTATCAAGATCCATCATACACGCATGATGGACGCTTACGTGTGCTTAATCTGGGTAAGCTTGCGCCGGCCCAAAGATATTATCTGGGGCCTGAAGCTAATGTGGATATTCTAACATGGCTCTCCACAGGAAGTCTGATCAGCAATGCAGATGATTTTGAGCAGGAAGATATTGGGCCCGGAGGGTTGCATCTTTTAAGCACAGGTACAGGGTGCCAAAGGGTAGAGTGGAGTGCTGGTCTGGCGGGTGCTGCGTTTATTCAGTTCTGGTTTATGGCGGATGTAGAAGGTGTGCTGCCTGCGCAAGAAATTCGTGCAAGTTTTCCCCAATTGGAAGACGGTGGTTTTAGAATTCTTGCATCAGGCTTTCCAGAAGATGACCCGGAGGAAGAAGGTCAGATTACAGATGGTGCCCCTGTTGCGTTAACTGCGCGTGCACGCTTGTTACATGCGGTGATACCCGCGGCGGAGGGGGCAGCTTACAGCACCACGTTAGGGCGTGATCTTTATCTGCTGGTTGTATCAGGCATTGTAACTATAAACGGAAATGTTCTACATTGTGGTGATGCTGCGGCAATAACGGATCAGCAGGATGTGGTTGTGATTGCGCAGGAAAAAGCAGAGCTTCTTTTAGCCGATGTATCGGATAAGTAAATATCAATGAACTCAAGTATCCGTGTTATGATATTTGAGTTCATTGAAGTAACACCATACGCCCCCTTGGGTAAGAGATAGGGCGTATGGCTGTGGAAAAACTTATAACAGTTCCAGCACAATATCCGCCGGGCGACAGGCTTTTGCACCTTTGGGTGTGACTACAACAGGACGATTGAGAAGTTTGGGATATTCTGCAATGGCATCAAGAATCTGATCATCGCTGATGTCGGGTGCATCAAGCCCCACTTCCTTACATAATGCTTCCTTGCTGCGCAAAATGTCGCGTGCGCTCAATTTTCCTTTGGCAAGAATGCTTTCCAATTCCGCACGAGTTGGGGGAGCTTTCAGATAAAGGATAATTTCCGGTTCAATTCCCGCATCTCGAATAAGGCCCAGAACTGTGCGTGAAGTGCCGCAGGAAGGATTGTGGTAGAGAGTAACTGACATAGGTGCATCCTAAAGAGTGAAGCCTCAATTATGATATTTGAGGGTATCATGGCACGCAAATAGAATGGGATGGAGAGAGTATGTCGCCCTTGTTAGGCATAAAAAATTGGCTCGGCCAACGGATAACCAAAAAGTCCGGGTCATGGTCGGATATGCTGGCAGGGCTTTCTTTAGCCTCCATGAACATTCCTCAGGTTCTGGGGTATGCCCGTATTGCTGAAATGCCTGCTGTGTGCGGGCTATATACAGTGTTGTTCCCGTTGGTAGCGTTTGCCCTGTTTGGATACTCACGCCATCTGGTGGTAGCTGCAGATTCTGCTACGGCTGCCATCTTTTCCAGTGGTCTGTCAGAAATGGTTTCCCCCGGCAGTGCCAGATATATGGAGTTGGTTAGCGCAGTTGCTCTCCTTAATGCAGGATTTCTCTTAGTTGCCCGCTTATTTCGGTTAGGGTTTCTGGCAGATTTTTTGTCTCGCACTGTGCTGGTGGGTTTTTTGGCAGGCGTGGGTGTACAAGTGGGCTTAAGCATGTTGTATGACATGACAGGCCTAGTCTCATCCTCTCACAATACACTGGCTCAGGCGATAGGGTTATTCCAAGGTTTCGGGCAGATGCAAGGGTTAAGCATGGTCATTGCCAGCCTGAGCTGTGTTGTGTTGTTGGCAGGAGCAAGGCAGAAGCCTCATTGGCCAGTAAGCTTGTGTGTTGTGGTTATCAGTATTTTTTGTAGTTGGAAGTTAGACTTACAACATTACGACGTTGCCATTCTGGGCAGCATACGTGGTGGTTTGCCAGCGTTTTCCGTACCTCTGCCCGGCTGGCATGATATACTAGCTCTGCTACCCATTTCGGCGTCCTGTGTTTTTGTTATTATTGCGCAAAGTGCTGCAACTTCACGTGCTTTTGCAAACATGTTTCATGAACATGTTGATGAAAATGCAGATATTGTGGGCCTGTGTGCTGCCAATGCTGCGGCTGCCTTAACAGGCACGTTTACGGTAAATGGTAGCCCCACGCAAACAGCTATGGCTGTGCAGGCAGGCGCAAGATCACAAAAAGCACAGCTTGTTTTTGCTGCTGTAACAGCCTGTGTACTTTTGTTTTTTCCTGCACCGTTGCAGTATCTCCCTCGTTGCGTGCTTGGTGCCATTGTGTTTTGTGTGGCCGTGCGAATGATAGATATTCAGGCGCTTAATGGCATTCGCAATGAAAGCCCCGGAGAATTTCGTTTAGCACTGGTAACAGCCGCTACGGTTGTAAGTGTAGGGGTGGAACAGGGTATCTTTATTGCTATTGCGCTTTCTTTATTTCGGCACGTTCGGCATAGCTATATGCCGCATACGTTGGTAATGGCACCAGAAGCCACGACTGGAATGTTAGAGGCTGAAGCGGTGGCACCCGGAGAGCAAAGTATGCCGGGTATTATCATTTATCGGTTTTGTGCAGATTTGTTTTATGCAAATTGTAATTTGTTTACAGATGATATCATGACGCTGATTTCATCCGCGCCGGACCCGGTAAAATGTGTTGTGGTAGATTGCAGTGCAATTACCGATATTGACTATTCAGCCGCGCAAGTGGTGCGGGATGTTTTGCAAAGGCTGCATGCACGTGGGATTACCGTGTTGTTTGGTCGTGTTGCTCCATTTTTTCTAAAAGATATGGAGCGCCACCATATTATAGTAGTGCTTGGAAAGGATAATATTTACATGCAGCTTCACACAGCGTTGGCGAGTGCTCGTAAGCTGTGTGGTAGCGCATAAGCTTTATAATTTTTGTACACTTTGCCAGATCATATAAACTGCCACGATAAAAATAATGCAGGCAAAAAGTGTTGTAAGATGACTAGAAGATTTTGCCATGCGGCGGGCTGTGCGGGTGCCAAAAAGGCAACCAATGGCCCCACCTAAAATGAAAAGAGCCGCCAACTGCCAATCAATATAGCCGGACAGCATATAGCTTAAAGCAGTGCTAAACCCAAAAGCGGAAACGGCAACCAGAGACGTGCCAACTGCATTGAGAATAGGCATGCCGGTAGATGCAATAAGCCCGGGCACAATTAGAAAGCCGCCACCAATGCCAAAAAAGCCGGAAAGTAAGCCCGTGCCAAGGCCGTAGCCCATAACTTTGGGAGCGTTGTGTCTATTACAGCTTGCACCCGGACAACCAATGTTGTGCCGCCCGCGGAGCATAAGAATACCCACGCCAATCATTAACAGAGCAAAAAACAAAAGTAGCTTTTTACCATCAACTGTTTTGCCGATGGCGGCCCCAATAAACGCTCCCGCGACCCCACACGATGCAAAGATACCTGCACAGCGCCATTTGACCGTATGGTTGCGTGCATGCTGTGCTAGCCCCACCAATGCGTTGATAGCTACAGCCAATGCACTGGTGCCAATAGCCACATGAGGGTTTTTTACACCTACCAGATATACCATAAGCGGTACTGCCAGAATGGACCCCCCGCCACCAATTAATCCCAAAGTAAAACCGACCAGTACGCCAGACATAAGTTCTAGCAGGAGATGGGGAACAGATAAGGTGAGCATATGTGGTATCCAGAAAGGTCAGTAAATTTTAGAGCTTGTTGATGGGGATCTTGATGTAACTTGTGCCGTTATCTTCTGGTTCTGGCATATGCCCCCCACGGATATTGATTTGTACGGAAGGCATAATCAGGTTGGGTAGGGCAAGTGTTGCATCTCGTGATGTGCGCATATTTACAAACTCATCCTCACTTACGCCCTCATGCACATGCACATTATGCGCGCGCTCTGCACCTACAGTGGTTTCCCACGCATAGGTATCACGGTGCGGAGCCTTGTAATCGTGGCAGAGGAAAAGGCGCGTTTCCGCTGGTAAGGTGAGAAGACGGCGGATAGAGCGATACAGCATCCGGGCATCTCCACCGGGGAAGTCTGCACGGGCAGTGCCATAATCTGGCATGAACAGTGTATCGCCAATAAAGGCTGCATCACCGATAATAAAAGCCATATCTGCGGGGGTATGGCCTGGCACGTGTAATGCTATGGCGTTCAGGTTGCCCAGCTTGAACTGTTCGCCATCTGTAAAAAGATGATCAAACTGAGATCCATCACGTGCAAATCTGGTATCGGCATTAAAGATTTTACCAAAAACTTCCTGCACCTGCACAATGTTGGCACCAATACCCAGCTTGCCGCCCAGTTGTTCCTGCAACCATGGTGCGGCGGAAAGATGATCAGCATGCGCATGTGTTTCTAGTTGCCATGCAACCTGCAATTTTTCAGTGCGCACATAATCGACAATTTTTTGAGCAGAATCGTATTTAATACGACCAGAAGCCTGATCATAATCCAGCACGCTATCAATAACGGCAGCCGTTAGAGTTTGTGGATCATGCACTACATGGCTGGCTGTGAAGGTTTTTTCATCAAAAAAGGTTTTTACAACAGGTTGTTGTTCGGGATGCTGCACAGCCATTAAAATCTGCTGGGTGGCTGTGGCGATAGCTGGATCTGACATAAGGGAAACTCCCAACAGTTTATTATTTTAAGTAAACATGAATATACACTTTAATTAAGAATGAAAGCATCTTGCGTCAAGTGAAAGAATGCGCGTAAACACTGCTGCTATGAATGACCGCATCATAGATACCAGTCAGTTGGAGCCGGTAGTGGCCGCACCCAGAATTGGAGACATGGCTCCAGATTTTATGGCGCGGACAACCCAAGGCATGCTTACGTTAAGTGCTTTGCGTGGGCAGTGGGTGCTGCTGTTTTCGCATCCAGCAGATTTTACACCAGTTTGTACAAGTGAATTTATTGCGTTTGCTCAGGCTGCTGCGCAATTTGCAGCTATGAACTGTGCATTGGTAGGCCTTTCCGTAGATAGCCTGCCTGCCCATCTTGCATGGATTGAAGCCATACGGGAGAGGTTTGACGTTCGGATTCCTTTCCCGGTGGTAGAAGATCCATCCATGGCCATTGCACGTGCGTATGGTATGCTGGATGCAACAGCCCGGAATAGCGCAACCGTGCGCAGTGTGTACATGATTGACCCACAAGGTATTGTGCGGGCCACAACATGTTACCCCATGACTGTTGGCCGATCTGTGGCGGAATTACTACGTTTGCTTGCTGCCCTTCAACGGGTGGATGAGGGGGATGTTCTCACCCCCGAAGGTTGGGCACCCGGAGGGAATGTGGTGCTGCCTACGGCGCAAACTCAAGATGCTGTTATGCAGGCAGGGCCATCGTGGTTCATGTGTTTAAAGCCTGATCAGGGGCGGTAAGCTCATGGTGGAAATGTCTTTAGACGAAGCAAAACAGTTGGTGGAGCAACTCAAGCTGTTTGCTCAGCCGCAGCGCCTCATGATTCTGGATGCACTTTTGCAGCATGGGGCGCTGGCAGTGGGGGAGCTGGAAAGCAGAACCGGGATTGGCCAGCCGACTCTCAGCCAGCAGTTAGGCACGTTAAGGCGTTCTAACCTTATTGTGCCACGTCGCGAATCGCGCACGATTTACTACAGCTTGCAGAGTGAAGATGAAGCCTTGCGGGTAAGGATTTTGATTGGTCTTTTAAAAGGTGACAAAGGCCTGCTATCTGCCACGCACGAGATTGCTGATAAACTCGGAACAAAATCTACCAAAAGGAAAGATCAAATCCTTCGGGAAGAAGGCGCACAGTTTGCCTTTGTGCAGACAACGCAGCCTCAGCGCCGCTTCTAAAGCCGAAAAATTATATGGATTCTCATAAGCACCGTTGCAAATGGGCATGTGGGAACATGATTTTGCGCGCTTACCATGATGCTGAATGGGGTGTGCCCATTAAGGATGCGCGCATCTTATGGGAAATGCTGGTGCTAGAAAGTTTTCAGGCCGGGCTTTCATGGAATACGGTGCTGCAGAAGCGTGAAAATTTTCGGAGGGCTTTTGCTGGGTTTGATCCAGAAAAAGTAGCGCAGTTTACAGAGCAAGATGTGCAAAGATTGATGCAGGATGCCGGGATTATTCGCGCACGTTTAAAAATAGAAGCGACTGTTAAAAATGCTCATGCCTATTTGCAGATGCAGGCAAAAGGCGAGGATTTTGCAAGTTTTGCGTGGGATGTGGCGCAGCAAAATTCTGTAAAGACGAAACAGCCTCATGCGCTTGCGCAAACGCGCGCTTCACAGGTTCTTTCCAAGGAATTGAAGAAACGCGGCTTTTGCTTTGTTGGCCCGGTTATTGTTTATGCATGGATGCAAGCCGCAGGCATGGTAAACGGGCATGAACCAGACTGCTTTCGGTATTACGCCTGCGATTGATTCGATAAGCCACGTAACATGGCTTTTCTCGGGTGTGTTGCAGAAAGCAAAATTATGACTGAGGCTGAGCATGGCAAAAAATGTAATTCAACAACGTGTTGAATGGGCGAGAGAAGGGAAGTTCCCTCAGGTTATTGGGCGTATGCCTTCAGGTTGGCTTATTGTTGCAGATACACAACCAGTACAAGGTTATTGCCAGCTTCTGTCAGACCCGATTGTACCGAGCCTGAATGATCTGCACGGGCAGGAGCGTATACAATATCTGGCAGATTGCGTAACGGTAGGTGATGCCCTGTTAAAGGCAACGAGTGCCGCCAGAATTAATTATGAAACATGGTGTAATCAGGAACCCTCTCTCCATACCCATATTGTGCCGCGTTACTTAACAGAAGCAGATGCCGTAAAAACCAAACCTGTTTGTGTGGGGTATGCGGGTGTTTTTGCACGCACGTTTGATTTGGAACGGGATGCAGCTTTTATGGAAGAAATGCGGAAACTTTTGAATATCCAACCATAGGAAAAGTTGGTTTGCTCAAGGGAGAGGTTATGAGTGCAACAATAACGATATACGGAATTAAATCCTGCGATACGATGCGTAAAGCCATGAAGTGGCTAGAGGCGCATAGTGTGGCGTATAGTTTCCATGATTATAAAAAACAGGGAATAGATACAGCAACACTCAAACAGTGGGCGCAAAATGTTGGGTGGGAAAAGTTGCTGAATAAAGCTGGCACCACGTTTCGTAAATTGCCCGATTCTGAAAAAGAAAATATTGATGAATCACGCGCATTAGCGCTTATGGTTGCTTACCCATCCCTTATAAAAAGGCCCGTTTTAGACCGGGAAGGGGAAATTACGGTTGGCTTTAAGCCAGAAGTTTATGCAGATTTATTTGCTGTAAATTAAATGGCAGGGTGACTATGGGGCACTTATACACCCCATAGTCTTTGATCAGCAATTATTCCTGATCGGGAGCCGCTGCAGAGTTCAGCTGGATGTAGCGTTCGATGCCAATCTGCTTGATCAGATCAAACTGACGATCTAGGAAGTCTTCGTGTTCTTCTTCATTTTCAAGGATCTTCAGCAGCAGATCACGGGAAACAAAGTCACGCACGCTTTCGCAATAGGCAATGCCTTCGCGCAGATCACCCAAAGCTTTTTCTTCCAGCTTCAGGTCGCATTCCAGAATTTCCTTCACGTCCTGACCAATCAGGATGGTGTTCAGGCGCTGGACGTTAGGCAGCCCACCCAAATACAGAATGCGTTCAATCAGCCAGTCAGCATGACGCATTTCTTCAATGGATTCTTCGTACTCTTTCTTGCCCAGCAGGGTAACGCCCCAGTGGCGCAGTGTGCGTGCATGCAGGAAGTACTGGTTGATAGCTGTCAGCTCATTTGTAAGCTGGATATTCAGATGTTCGATAACTTTAGGATCTTTTACCATGATACGATTTCCAGATTTTGGTGGAAGTTTGTGAAGTGTTTTTACGGATGTTTTTGGCATAATGCAAACAGAAAATCGTTAAATATCAACGAGTTTTAATAAGTAATTCTTATTCGCAAGTCTTATTTATGTTTTTTGTTGTCGAAACAGCATCTTAAGCATGTAACAGCATTTATAACATTTCTGTTATTTGATTTGTGAAAGTGTAGGGGACTTATCTAAAGGTAAATGAGCCCGGATTTCTTGCGAATAGTGTGCATCTGGCATCGCTCCGTCCGGCCGCTGAATACGGCTAAGGCGTTTGAGGGTGGGAAAATCATACTGTGTGTTCAGCAGCCCCAGATCATATGCCAAAGAGGCCGTGTAACCGCTTAGCAAAACGCGCCAATCCAGCCGGTAATGGAGTTGAGCGCCAGCGCGGGAGAGAATTTCTGTTGTGCAGTTATCTGCGAGCGTATTGTACCAGCGCGGGTGAGTATGCAGAAAATGAATTTCTGAAAGATAGCTTTTAAACAGGCGTTCACGTGTTTGCGGTGCAATAAAGAGTCGATAAAGATAGACGCGTTCTTTGCGGATATCTGTCCGAACACCAATTAAATCCTGTTCATCTGCGGTAACATAAAACATTTCATAATGATGGAAGAAGCCAGCAATCGCCGAATACGGAAAGCGCTTTTGCCTGCGCGTTTCGATAGATATGGCTAGGTGATGCCCGTCTTTGAATCCAAAGGTAAGAAAAACATGTGCAATACTTTCCCCAGCCCAATAGGATGTAATCATATCTACAGATGAAAGGTCATCCAGATTATATGTGGCATCATAATAGTGTGGTGTATAATCTGTTTCTGTTTTGTATTTAAAATTCCGTATGTTTTGAATATGCACAGTCCGACCAGTCAAAACGGCATCTGCTGGCAAGGCATACTCTCCAGCCCAATCACGATGATTGCGCGGTGGATCCGTTAAATACCATATTATAAAAACAGCACATAAAACTGGAATAGTGGTGCGGCTAAGCCGGGCTGGGGCAAAAAAGAACATCCCCAAAATAAGCAACGGAAAAATGATACTCAGGCCTAAACGCAGCATATCTGGCGTTAAGGTGGAATAATAAAATGCAGCCGCAGAGTAAAGGCTGAATAAGAAAGCACCAGCAGCTTTTACCCAGAAAACCCACCCATATGTGGAAGAATTATGTTGGAACTTGCTCATGGATGCACCGGGGGTGTTGTTGGCTGATATTCACCGCCAATACGTGTGATATTTTGTTTGCTCATATCCCCTGTTTCTGGAGCTCCCGGTGTAAGGCGAGCGAGATGCTCCAGCAAAATACGGCGCACCTCTGCAATAGTGATAGGGTTGGATTGTGTGGAATGGTCAGAATGCCGCACAACCAGTTCAGAATCAGCATAAGGTATGTGCGCACTGCGGTATTTTACCACGCCATCATCTGCAGTTGCTAATGGGCCATCCCCTAGAACGGGAATAATGGAGTGCGTACGTACTTCTGGCACAACCGGTATGGATGCTAAAGAGCGGATAAAGGCACTATGGGGTGTCATGCCATACACACTGCCCATACGCCATGGGCTCATGTTGACACGTATTGAACCAGATTCTCCAATGACAACTTGCTGCATTACTTCAGTTAGGCTGACAGGAAATGTCACCATACGGCCAACAAGGTGCGCTAAAGAAAGTGCCGCCAGATAACTTCCATGTTGTGGTGTAGAGATAAACACAACTTGTTGCACCTCAGGCAACGGTTTTGGAAACAGAGTTTCTTGCAAAAATCTATGAGCTTTTGGGGTAAGGTGTAAACTGTTGAAAGGGTGGTGTGTTAGCCCATTCCAGAGTTTATCTTTAGGGTCTATCACCTGCATTTTTGCCAAAAGCCCGCCTTGGCTATGGCCAATAAGTACCATATGTCCAAGTGCAGGATCTGCTTGCGTACCACCATTGTTTTGAATGGCGGATTCCAAGGCTTCGCGGAGTTGAAAAGCCGAGTATGGGATGGGATTTCCCGTAGCGTAAGAAAAAAACCAAAACTCAAAATGAGCACGAATTTGAGGATCTTCCAGAAGATCGTTCACCATATCTGCCCATCGCCCAGGGCTGGATGCTGTGCCGTGAACAAGCACAACGGGAATACACCCGTAGCGGTGTGGTTCTATGGCAATAAGCTGAGGTTTGCGGCCATTATCAAAAAAACGACCGTCCAGAAAACCTTTGTATTCGCTAGACCAATCTACAGCATTGCTGAGGCTAAGTGCGCGTGAGGCTGTTTGATCGTACTGTAGAGGTATAGGTGTATTGTTGGTTGTGAGAATATGCCCACGATTATCTAAAGCTGTAAGGGTTAGATGGCCGGTAATATGATCGGAGAGAACTTGTCTGCGTGGGTCTGGTATTTCCATAAACAGGCTGACAGGAATGCGTAGTTTATCCGTAACTGTAAAGGAGGATGGTGCACGACCACTTACATGTGGAATGGCTGCAAGGGGTTCGCCCAGCCCCATGTGGCTGTAAATGTTTTTAACGCCTTTTACAGTAAGGCGCGCAGTGGGGCGGAAATCAGTAAGCTCATAGCCATGCCATATACGTTCTGATGGCACAGATGAAAGATCCAGATCGCCAAATGGTAGCACCCAGTGTTGAGAGTTGATATTTGCAGGAGAACCTAAAGCCTCTGTCAGGCTGAGCATATAAATATCACATGCTTGCCGAAAATGTGGATCATATGGGTCTGGATGTTCAGTCGTTTTATCGGCAGGATTGAGATAGGCATATGCATACATGGCAGCCGCCATGAAATCTGTACGGGATTTATGTTTTTTCCCCCGTAAGTAGCTGAGTTCTGCCAACGCAAAAAGTTGGTCATTCAAATCTGGAGTGTAGAATTGGTCTTGCGTGCTTTTGCGCAGGATTTCAATGGCGGCAATTGGGTGTGCCTGCCATATGCCCAGCAAATTTTGGCGTTCCAGCACAATACGGGTGGTGTTACTCAGGATTGTTCCGTTAAGAGCGGTATGGGTGCGATCTTGATAAGCCTCTGTTAGGCTAAGCTGCTGAACAGAAACAGGAGGAGTGCATCCTGTAAGGGCCAGAAAAGCAGCAATGTAGCAGGTCTTGTAATTCAATTTATTGATAAATCGTATAGAAAAAATAGACATCATGCTTTCCGGAAGAACACACTCAAGCGTTAAAATATGCGGCGGAACTTACGATGTTCACGACAATGTGGCAAACAGTAATGAAAGAATGATACTTATCTAAAATCTTGGAAGAAATGATGCCCAATCTACCAGTAGTACGCGTTGTCTTGGTAGGAAGTTTAATACCTGATAATGTACGTAAAGGTTATATACCAGAGCAAAACAAAATAATAAAATTTCCATTTTCTAAAATAATCCAAGAAGATTTTTTGGAAAAACATAATATTTCGCGTATTTTTTGTGCATCTGATATTTTTGTAGTTTCAGATCGTCTTCTTTTAGAACAAAATATTGTTTTGGAGCAGAAGCTAAGGAATAGAAATTATGGAGCTTTGGCAGGGCGGAGTTTGAAAAGTTTATCGGTAGAAGAGCAGGAGCAATTTATGAATCCTACGCACTCTCCAGTTGGTGGAGAAAGTATATATGCATTTCATGCTAGGTTAAAAGCATGGCTGGATAGCCTTTTTGATAACGCCAAAAACCAAGAAACATTCTTGATAATAGCTTCTCCTATCATCATACGTGCATTAAGCGCATGTATTATCGCTGATGGTATAAAAAATTCTTTTCATATTCTAAATAAATTAGATGTTTATCCAGAAAGTTGGAGTGTTTTTTCGGGAAGATCTGGGAATTGGCGCATTCTCACACTTTCCGCGCCTTTTTAAGGCATTAAAGTTAAAGTGTTGGAAAGAAGCGTAAAAATTTTGTTTAGTAAGAATAATCATTCACGATGTGGTGACATTTTGTGATCTATTATATAAATATATGCTTGCGCAATCGACATAAAAACCCACATATATCAAAAATAAATACTTAATATCAATAGGTTGACCTTATTTTATAGAAGGAGAAATAGGATATTTTCTTGGTTGTGAGATATGTTTTTTATATGACAACCACCAGTTTCATATATTGGACATTTGTCTGATTGAGGGTTTTAGCTAAAAGCCGTTTTTTTGAGGCTATTCCGATAGGAGTGATTAAACCATGACATATACAGTCGGCATGTATCTTGCTGAGCGTCTTTCTCAGATTGGATTAAAGCACCACTTTGCCGTAGCCGGAGATTTTAATCTGGTTCTTCTGGATCAGTTACTGGCAAATAAGGAAATGGAACAGGTCTATTGCTGTAATGAGCTGAATTGTGGTTTTAGTGCAGAAGGTTACGCACGTGCTCATGGCGCAGCGGCCGCTGTGGTTACCTTTAGTGTGGGGGCCATTTCTGCCATGAACGCTATTGCTGGTGCATATGCAGAAAACCTGCCTGTTATTTTGATTTCTGGTTCACCTAATAGCAATGATTATGGAACCGGCCATATTCTGCATCATACGCTGGGCACGAACGATTATACCTACCAGTTGGAAATGATGCGGCATGTAACATGCGCGGCAGAAAGCATTACAGATGCAGCATCTGCCCCAGCCAAAATTGATCATGTAATCCGCACAGCCCTGCGTGAACGCAAGCCGGCATATGTTGAAATTGCCTGTAACGTATCTGATGCAGAATGTGTTCGCCCTGGCCCGGTCTCGTCCTTGCTGGCAGAATTGCGGGTAGATGATGTCAGTCTAAAAGCGGCCGTTGAAGCTTCTGTTGCTCTGCTGGAAAAATCTCAGCGTGTTACCATGATTGTAGGTAGCAAAGTGCGCGCGGCACACGCACAGACACAAACAGAACATCTGGCCGATAAGCTAGGCTGTGCTGTTACGATTATGGCGGCAGCAAAAAGCTTTTTCCCAGAAGATCACAAAGGTTTTCGTGGTCTTTATTGGGGGGATGTTTCTTCTCCTGGTGCGCAGGAGCTGGTTGAAAAGTCTGACGCCCTTATTTGTGTGGCCCCCGTCTTTAATGACTATTCCACAGTAGGTTGGACCGCATGGCCCAAGGGTGACAATGTTTTGTTGGCAGAACCTAACCGTGTCACTGTGGGCGGCAAGACATACGAAGGCTTCACGTTGCGTGAATTCCTTGAAGAGCTGGCAAAAAAAGCTCCTAGCCGTCCGTTAACGGCGCAGGAAAGTAAAAAACATACGCCTGTTATTGAAGCATCTAAGGCAGATGCGCGTCTGACAAATGATGAAATGACCCGTCAGATCAACGCAATGCTGACATCAGATACTACCTTGGTTGCTGAAACAGGGGATTCTTGGTTCAACGCTACGCGCATGGATTTGCCGCGCGGTGCACGTGTTGAGCTGGAAATGCAGTGGGGGCATATTGGTTGGTCTGTACCCTCTGCTTTCGGGAACGCCATGGGGTCTCAAGAGCGACAGCATATTCTTATGGTAGGTGATGGCTCGTTCCAGCTTACTGCGCAGGAAATGGCGCAGATGGTGCGTTATAAGCTGCCAGTTATTATCTTCCTCGTGAATAATCGTGGCTATGTTATTGAAATTGCCATTCACGATGGCCCTTACAACTACATCAAGAACTGGGATTACGCAGGCTTGATGGAAGTGTTCAATGCGGAAGATGGTCATGGTCTGGGCCTAAAAGCCACCACAGCAGGTGAACTAGCAGAGGCTATCAAAAAAGCTAAGGCAAACCATGAAGGTCCCACCATTATCGAATGCCAGATTGAACGTTCTGATTGCACCAAAACGTTGGTGGAATGGGGCAAAAAGGTTGCAGCAGCTAATTCCAGAAAACCACAGGTATCCTGAAAGTCTGATATTTAAAATCTAGTGTGTTGCAAAATACCTCCTTCCAAATTGTGGAAGGAGGTATTTTTATATTTCTTTATGATTGATCATAACAGCAGATACACCCCAGCACGTCATGAATATGGCAATAATCACGCAACCTAAAATGCCAAAGTTTTCGCTTAAAGTTTCACACCAGTTCCATAAAGCATATTCAGGGCCAAGATGGTTCCGTATAAGTTCAAGTGCTTCAATGGCGCTTATGAGCAAAGCAATGACGATAGAAACGACAGTAAGCAGCATATTATAATAAAATTTTCGAACAGGTTCTACAAAAGCCCAACCATAAGCACGAAGCATTAAAACGCCATCTAGTGTATCTACAAGAGACATGCCCGCAGTAAAGAGCGCAGGAAAGACCAAGATAGAGCAGAGCGTCATGCCATGGGATGCTTGGCTTGCCGATAAGCTGAGTAACCCAACTTCTGTTGCGGTATCAAACCCCAAGCCAAATAGGAAACCCAGTGGGTACATATGCCAAGTTTTATGAATAAGACCGAATAATGGTTTAAGAAAACGAGTGAGTAGTCCCCCTTTATTAAGAAAAATCTGGATATCTTCTTGGTGAGATATGTTCCCAGATTTAGCATAACAAAAATTTTGATAAAGATTATAAAAAATCACAATATTCATGATGGCAACAAATATTAGAAAAACAATAGAAGTCATTGGTCCGATAATTTCGCCAAATTTCTGAATAACATGAAGCTTTTGTGTAAAAGTTGTCGCTGTGGCAGCAACTAAGATGGATGCTATCACTACGACACTAGAATGACCTAGGGAAAAGAAAAGCCCTACAGAAAGTGGTTGTTTGCCTTCCTGCATTAATTTGCGAGTTATATTATCAATAGCAGCAATATGATCAGCATCTACGGCATGGCGTAGGCCCAAGCTATATGCGACAAACGCCATACTTAATAAGCTGGGAGAATAGCGGAAAGCAATGGAGGCCCAAAGCCAAGTTGCAATGTTAAAACCACCTAATATGGTAAACAACCCTATAGCTTTCCATGTTACATTTTCTGCAGTGGCATTGAAGTTATAACAAAGTATTCTTCTCATGTGTAACCTAAGGAGTCTAGGAAGTTTGATATTTCCTGAAAACAGATTTTTTCAATAATTACAGTATATTTTATAATTTATAACCTTATTTCTTATACGTAAATATGCGTATATCCCACCCTTATTGACGGAAGCATAATACCCTATCTATTTAAAAATAGTTCTTACAGGAATTGGATACAATTAAGTGCCTCTTCTGCAACGTGCTTACGGTCGTTTTGGGTTGGAAGTCCGAAATGATCGTTCTCAGACCCAATGCTACGGGTTGGAGCAGGAGGGATGCTGCCGCTTGTTATTTCCTCGTGTTGCAGGCCAACAGATGGAAGTTGTCACGGTAAATATTTCAGGTGGTATAGCGGCAGGAGACCGCATTGAGGGAGATTTGAGGTGTAACCCGCACACAAATCTTCTTGTCACATCTCAAGCGGCTGAACGTATTTATCGAGCGCGTTCGAATGATCCGGCAGCTCGAATAAATGTTTCCTGCCATATCGCGGAAGATGCATGTTTGGAATGGTTGCCGCACGGCACGATTTTTTTTGATGGTAGCCGTTTACAGCGCAAAATGACTGTAGAGATGGCGGATAATGCGCGATTTCTGTTTCTTGAAAGCCGTTTTTTTGGTCGCGTTGCTTCGGGTGAATGTGTTGAGCAACTGCATGTCAGAGATGGTCTCTCCGTTCGGCGGGATGGGCGGCGCATTTTGGAAGATACGCTGAAACTTGAAAGCGATTCTGTAAATGTTCTTTTGAAGGATCCTGCGGTGGCAGCCGGTTATCGTGTCGTTACAACGCTTGTTTTAGTTGCATCCGATGTATCCAGTCGCCTTGAACCATTACGTAATGTGTTAGCAGCAGAAGAATGCAAAGGGTTCGCGGCCTCAGCATGGAATGGCATGCTAATTGTGCGTGGCATAGCGCAGGATAATTGGCAGTTAGAGCTTATATTGCAACGTATTTTACCAATCTTGCGGAATGGACAATCTATGCCAACCACCTGGCGTTCATGAAGCGGAAAAGTAGAGAAAACGTAAACTATGAAACTGACACCCCGAGAAAAAGATAAATTGCTTATTGCCATGGCAGCAATGGTGGCGCGGCGCAGATTGGAGCGTGGGGTGCGTTTAAATTACCCTGAAGCTGTCGCTCTTATAACAGATCATGTAGTGGAAGGTGCGCGGGATGGTCAGAGTGTTTCAGCGCTTATGGCAAGTGGTGGCCGTGTGTTAACGCGTGATCAGGTTATGGCTGGCGTGCCAGAAATGATTCATGACGTGCAAGTGGAAGCAACCTTTCCTGACGGAACAAAATTGGTGACGGTTCATGCCCCGATACGTTGATGCTTTGCCTGCAGATGCCTTGCCAGGGGAAATTCTGGTTGCAGAAGGTGATATTGTTCTGAATGAGGGGCAGCTCCAACGCAAGTTGATGGTTTCCAATACAGGAGATCGTCCCATACAGGTGGGAAGCCATTATCATTTTTATGAAGTAAATCCTGCTCTGCTGTTTGAGCGCGAACAAGCCAAAGGTTGGCGGCTAAACGTGCCTTCGGGCGGTGCCATTCGCTTTGAGCCGGGACAGATACGAGAAGTAACACTGGTTCCATTACGAGGCTTGCGCCAAGTATTTGGCTTTCGAGGGGAAGTGATGGGAGGTATAGATAAATGACGCATCTTTCCCGTTACGAATATGCAGGCCAGTTTGGCCCCACTACAGGGGATCGTGTTCGGCTGGCAGATACAGCTTTGCTTGTGGAAGTAGAAAAAGATTTTACAATTTATGGGGAAGAAGTGCGGTTTGGTGGTGGAAAAACTATTCGTGACGGCATGGGGCAATCACAATTGTCTCGCGCACAAGGTGCCGTAGATACGGTTATCACAAACGCGCTAATTGTTGATCATTGGGGTATTGTTAAGGCAGATGTTGCCTTGCGAGATGGACGTATTGCAGCAATTGGTAAGGCAGGAAATCCGGATATTCAGCCGGGTGTAGATATTATTATTGGTCCGGGCACAGAAATAATTGCAGCAGAGGGTAAAATACTAACTGCTGGTGGAATTGATAGTCATATTCACTATATTTGCCCACAACAAATAGAAGAGGCTTTATCTTCTGGCATAACGACTATGCTGGGAGGAGGCACCGGGCCAGCCACAGGTACAGCGGCTACAACATGCACACCGGGGCCTTGGCATCTGGCGCGTATGCTGCAGGCCGCAGATGCGTTTCCGGTTAATCTGGCTTTTGCAGGTAAGGGCAATGCATCACGCCCAGAAGCCTTGGAGGAAATGGTAAGGGCAGGGGCGTGTTGTCTGAAATTGCACGAGGATTGGGGATCAACGCCAGCGGCTATTGATTGTTGCTTGAGCGTGGCTGACCGCATGGACGTTCAGGTGATGATCCATACAGACACGCTGAATGAAAGCGGGTTTGTGGAAGATACAATTGCTGCATTTAAAGGGCGCACCATTCATGCTTTTCATACAGAAGGTGCGGGTGGGGGGCATGCACCAGATATTATACGTGTAGCTGGTTTGCCGAATGTTTTACCATCTTCTACCAATCCAACGCGCCCATACACAGTCAACACGCTGGATGAGCATTTGGATATGCTGATGGTATGCCATCATCTTGATCCGCACATTCCAGAAGACATTGCTTTTGCGGAAAGTCGCATTCGGCGTGAGACTATTGCAGCTGAAGATATCTTTCAGGATATGGGCGTGCTTTCCATGATGTCGTCCGACAGTCAGGCCATGGGGCGTGTGGGGGAAGTGCCGTTAAGAACATGGCAAACAGCGCATAAAATGAAGCTACAGCGTGGTGCGCTGTCCGGAGATAGTGTGGCAGATAACAACCGGGTTAAACGTTATATTGCCAAATACACCATAAACCCGGCCATTGCGCATGGTTTGGCGCATGAGGTGGGATCTATCGCTGTTGGAAAATTGGCAGATCTTGTTTTGTGGGAACCTGCTTTTTTTGGTGTAAAGCCAGAAATGGTGATTAAAGGTGGTGCAATTGTTTATGCAATGATGGGCGACCCCAACGCTTCTATCCCCACGCCGCAACCCGTTCATGGTCGTATGATGTTTGGCGGATACGGTGGTGCGCTGACACATACAAGTCTTACATTTGTTTCTCAAGCCGCACTGGAAGATGATTTAGGACATAAACTTAAGCTACAACGTAAACTTTCCGCAGTGTCCAATACACGAGAAAGTATCGGTAAACGCAGCATGATTCATAATGATGCTATGCCACATATCGAAGTAGACCCCGAAACATATGAAGTGCGCGCCGATGGTGTGTTACTGACATGCGAACCTGCAGAAGTTCTTCCTATGGCACAAAGGTATTTTCTGTTCTGATGCAACGCATAATTGAAATTCTTCCAGCAGGAAGTTGGCCAGAAACAGCAGCAACCGAAATTTTTGCAGCCGACTATGAGGGCCGCCACCGCCGCCGTATGGT
Source organism: Acetobacter sp. DmW_125128 (assembly GCF_008704325.1). Classification (NCBI taxonomy): domain Bacteria; kingdom Pseudomonadati; phylum Pseudomonadota; class Alphaproteobacteria; order Acetobacterales; family Acetobacteraceae; genus Acetobacter; species Acetobacter sp. DmW_125128. The sequence goes on from NZ_VHOP01000004.1 coordinate 36,867, forward strand.
TATTTGCTTGCAATCTGGTGAAAAAATCCTTCTTGATCTGGAACATGCACGTTTGTTGCGGGCTGGTGATGGTCTGAAACTACAGGATGGACGCATTATTCTGGTAAAATCGCTTCCGGAAGAACTTATGGAAGTCACGGCAATAAATGGCTTACATTTGTTACGTTTGGCATGGCATATAGGAAACCGGCATCTTCCCGCAACTATTGAGGAACACCGTATTCTTATAAGGCATGATCATGTCATTGCAGATATGATTCGTGGCCTTGGTGGCCATGTGCATATGGTCATGGCTGCATTTGATCCCGAAAGTGGTGCGTATGCAGGGCATATAGGTGCACATCAGCATGAAAACGGACATACACACCACTCTCATGATTAATGAAGAAAGCATGGAAGGTAAGGATTTTTTGCGTCTTCTTTCATGGGTCTCTCCAGCATTTCCAACAGGAAGCTATGCTTATAGTCATGGCTTGGAATGGGCTGTTGAGAATGGCGATGTGCATAATGTCGCATCATTATGCCAATGGATAGAAGCTCTTCTTTATTACGGAAGTTTGCAGAATGATCAGATAATTTTGCAGGCAGCTTGGGATGCCGCATATAATCAGGCACAGTTATATGAGGTTGCTGAGTTTGCCTGTGCCTGTGCTTCATCGCGTGAGCGTTATGAAGAAACTGTGTATCAAGGAGAGGCGTTTCAGAAAGCCGCTGCAGTCTGGAATGTTGTTCCACAGGATATTATTCCGTCTCATATCCGTTGGCCTTTGCCAGTCGCGCAAGGTGTCGTGTTTCGATATGGTAACGTATCACGCCAGCAAGCAGCTTTGGCGGGTGGGTATGCTGCTATTGCTGCGTTAGTTTCTGCCGCAGTGCGTTTGGTGCCTTTAGGGCAAACAGATGGACTGCGGGCATTGGCTAGTTTGGAAACAACGTTGCAGAAAGCTACTCAGAAAACCCAGAACCTCACACTCGAAGATATTGGTGGAGCATGCTTTTGCGCAGATCTTGCTGCCATGCACCATGAAACTCAGGTTACAAGGCTATTTAGAACATGACAGACATAAAATATGGCCCGCTACGTGTCGGTATTGGTGGCCCAGTAGGAACGGGTAAAACAGCATTAATGGATGCCTTATGCCGCTGGTTTAGGGATATATATAATATTGCGGCCATAACAAACGATATTTACACGCGTGAAGATGCTGAGTTTCTGACTAGAGCAGGTTCTTTGCCACCAGAACGTATTATGGGGATAGAAACAGGAGGGTGCCCGCACACAGCAATACGAGAAGATGCAAGTATTAATCTTGCTGGTATTGCTGAATTATCAGAACGCTTTGAAAAGCTTGATCTCATTTTGGTGGAAAGTGGTGGAGACAATCTGGCGGCAACTTTTAGCCCAGAATTGGCTGACTTAACTATTTATGTCATTGATGTTTCTGCTGGAGATAAAATCCCCCGCAAAGGTGGGCCAGGTATTACGCGTAGCGACCTATTGGTCATTAATAAAATTGATCTTGCACCATATGTAGGAGCGGATTTAGGCATTATGGATCGGGATAGTCGCAAGATGCGTGGGCAACGGCCCTTTGTCTTTACAAATATTCGAGCAGGCGAAGGTGTGGAAGATATTGCTCAATTTATTATTGAACGTGGAGCACTCTAGAAAAGAAAATAACATTCTTATTTAAAATACCTATGAGTTATCATTTTATATAAATTTTACATTATAGCTCATAGGTATTGTAATTTCATTACATAAAATATTAAATAAAAATGTATCTCATGTAACCAATATATATATCATTTCGTAGGTTCATATTTGGATTTTCTCTTTCTAATTCGATCTAGGTAATTTCACCCATACCCCCAAAAAGATTCGTTATCGTAATGTAACGACATGGCCATTTGGCAATTATGGCTACAGGGGAGAAGGTCATGGTCGCGTTGCTATCGCGGTTTTCATTAAGTCGTAAAACAAAATTGTTTCAGTGTGGAACAACGATTCTGTCTCTTTGTGTCGTGGTCAGCGCAGCATTGCCGCAGTTATCCCATGCGGCGGCAACCTTTAACTTTGGTAAGGATCAGTTTTTTACCTTGGGTGTTGGTGTGCGTGGGCAGTACCTATCTAATGATCCCAACGCTACTCCGGCACATTCCGGAGCCGCTAGTGCTAATGACTTACGTATTTATATGGGTGCGCAGTTTCATAAATATGTAAAAAGCACGCTTAATCTTGAGCGTTTGCGTGATGGCAACTGGAATGTTTTGGACGGTATTCTTCAGGTTGAACCATGGAAGTTCTTTAATGTTTGGATGGGGCGGATGTTGACCCCAAGTGATCGATCCAACCTGGATGGCCCATATTTCCTGAGCACTTATGCTTTTCCCTTTGTGTCACAATATCCAGGGGCATGGTCTGGTCGTGATGATGGTATTACAGTGTGGGGCAAGCTGGTGAAAGACCATTTCCGGTATATGGCAGGTGTGTACCGAGGCCATAACTGGGTACAAGGAGGCTCAAATTATGGTGAGCATCCTTTGTTTGCTGCACGGTTGGAATATAACTTTCTAGATCCAGAGCCATCACCAGCCTATTATACCGCCAGCACTTATTACGGCAAAGCCGATATTCTTGCTATTGGTTTGGCGGGTCAGTACGAAACTGATGGCGTTGGTACAGCGCAGGATAAAGGTGATTACAAGGCATGGAATATTGACGGTCTTTTTGAAAAAAAGATCGGGAAAAATGCAAAGCATGGTGTGTATACGCTAGAAGGTGCTTATTATCAGTATTATACTGGTGGTGTGCAGGATATTGCTTCTGGCTATCGCCAAAGAGCGGCAGAATACGGGAATGTTGGTGGAATTAGTGATGGCACGGCTTTTCTTGCCAGTACAGCCTACCTTATTCCGTACACATTGGGCTGGGGGCGTTTGCAGCCGCTCGTAAGGTATCAGGAATTCCGCTTCAAAAAAGATTTGTATGGATCAGGGCATCCTAAAACGACACAGTTTGATGCCGGTGCAAACTATGTATTAGATGGTCATAATCTACGGTTTACGTTGGATTATGTTAGGTATCACGAAGCCAAAACAAAAGCCTCAAATGCCTTTCTGTTAGGTATGCAGCTTCAATACTAAAATCATATTTTCAGAACTTATCATTTTCTGAAAAATTGGGTGTTTAAGGGATGCCGGGAGATAACAAAATGCAGATCATGATGTGCCGTGGGCTGAAGGGAGCATTCGTAGTGTTCTGTGGTCTTTTTGCCGGGGCAGCATATGCAGAGTCAGATATTCGAAACCTTGATTGCCGACATCTTTTTGCGGAAGAGGTTAGGGTTTCAGACCAGGTATCTGCTCTAAAGAAGAAAAAGGTTGCTGCCGAAAAGAAAGGTAATGATACGGATAATAGCGGATTTTACGTAAAACTAGATCCTATTCCGGGTATTGGTGTGATGAACGGCATGACACTTACGCCAGAAGGTAAGCCTTTAAGGGAAGATATTTCTGATGAACGTATAAATAAGCTGGAATCACAGCTTGCAGATATCAGAAAGGCACAGGAACACAAAGTGTGCCCGGCGATGACGCTGCCAGATGCAGATGATGAACGCTTGTTGGATGAACAGGCACGATAGGCTTCTACATTAAAAAATCTAAGGGTCCTGCTTATTGTTGCTGCAGGATCCTGGATGCAGTTGCGGCCGCAGCAGAACGTGTGCTCAAACCTGTTTTATTATAAATCTGTTCAATATGTTTATCTATGGTTCTGGGGCTTACCAGCAAAATATCTGCAATATCACGGCTTGTTTTGCCGCGAGAAATCCATAGTAGTACTTCTGCTTCCCGAGCGCTTATATTCAGTGCTTCCTGTAAGGTTTTTTCCGGCAAGAGCGCATGAGAAGAAATTCGGAACAAAAGTTCATCTGTAGATGAAACACCCACAAAGGTGATAAGAACTTCATTTTCACCTACCTGCTTCTGGTCAATCACTTGCCCAGGTGGTGGAAGCGTTGGAAAGCGCCTTAGGATGGCAGGTAAATCAAGTTCATCTTTATCTAAAAGATCTGCCGCTTGGGGTGTGCGCCATAATAGATTACCTGCTGAAGTTGCTGCGAACAGAAAGCGACCAGCACTATCCAGTGCAGTTTGAGCGGTTCGAATACGAGCTGCCGCTTCTATATGCACGCTGATACGCGCGAGAGTTTCTTCTAGTCTTAAAGGTTTTGTAACGTAATCAACTGCTCCAGCTTCAAAAGCCCGAAGCACGTGTTCTGTTTCTGTTAAACCCGTCATGAATATTAGTGGGATAGATGAAAGGTGATAGTCCTGATGCAGTGTTTCGCATACTTCCCACCCTGTCATGCCGGGCATAAGAGCATCCACAAGAATAAGATCGGGCACTGTGCGTGCCACAACTTCTAGGGCGGAAGTTCCAGACTGTGCCAAAAGTACAGAATACCCATTATCAGAGAGTGTTTCATCCATCATGCCCAGAACAGATGGGTCATCATCAACGATTAGAATGGTACGACGTTGGGGGGATGAGCTTTTCATGCCTCGTCCTGCTCCAGTTGGATGCGAAGTGCTTCCAGTTGATAGGTGGCAGCCATTTTTGCCAGTGGGGCAATCATATCCCGTAACATAGGCTTTTCTGATTGCAGAGAGGCTAATCTTTCTCGCACTTGTTTTAGGTTGCCTCTATTCAAAGCAGCTAGCAAATAAAGACGTTCTTTTTCTGGTAAATGGTCAGTAGGTTTCTGAAATTCAGCTTGTTTTGGGTAGTCATCTATATAAGAATCTGGAAAGATCCATGATAAAGAAAGAATCTTTCCGACTTCCTGAATGAGGATTGAAAGATTAACCGGTTTTCCAATAACAGGACAATCCTCCAAGGAAGCCACATGCCGGTTGGCACTTTCTACAAGGTTACCAGTTAGAAACATGATGGGAATATGGGTTGCAGAAGTTTGTCGAATACGCAACGCAAGTTCGCGCCCATCCATTTCAGGCATTGTCAGGTCAAGTAACAATAAATCTGGGCATGCAAGATCAAGACAGTCCAGACATTCCCGTCCATTTTCAAAATCTCGTACATTGAAGCCGCAGCGCTCAAGGAGTTCCCGCATAATCTGGCGGTGGCTGGAGCTATCATCGACAATACCGATTGTACGTTTTGGCCCTTCATATCCGATGGGAAAAGCCGGCAGGATCGGTGAAAGTTGAATATCTTTATCTGGCAACATAAGGCGTAATTTAAAACAAGACCCTTTGCCCATTGTGCTGGTAAAGGTCAATTCTCCCCCCATCACTTCTGTTAAAAGTTTAGTGATAGTAAGCCCAAGCCCAGTGCCGGGAATATTGGCTGTTGCTGCTGCCCGTTCAAAAGGATCAAAAATACGTTCTTGATCTTCTATGGCAATTCCGGAACCTGTATCTTCTACGGTAAATTCAGCAATTTGTGCATGCCAGCGGGCAGAAAAAGTAACAGAACCCTGTTGTGTATATTTAATTGCATTTGAAAGCAGGTTGAGCAGAACTTGCCTGAGGCGATGCTCATCGCATGTTACAACAGATGGTAAAAACTGGGGCTTCCAGTAGAATTTTAGCCCTTTTGCCTGTGCTTGTGGGCGCATCATCTGAGCGACAGATTCTAAAAAAGCTGCAAGCGGGATTGTGTCAGAATGTAATTCAATGCGTCCTGCTTCAATCCGCGAAATATCCAGCAGGCCGGAAAGAATGCTTGTGATATGATCTCCGCTTTCCCGCATGATACTGAGTGTTTTCTGCCGTTCTGGAGGCATACGTGCGTCATGCTGTAAAAGCTGGATATACCCCATGATTGCATTTAAAGGAGAGCGGATTTCGTGGCTGATACCGCTAATGTAGCGCGTTTTTGCCAAACTGGCAGCTTCTGCTTTTTCACGTGCATTTTGTAATGCCTGATCCATACGCATACGTGCACGTATTTCGTTCATCAACAGGCGTGTTTGATGCAGTGTTTCCCGTGTTGCCGTTTTACGGCCTTCCTGCGCCATAACCAAAAGCCATGCGCCTATAACGCAGGCCAGAAACACAATGAGCAATGTGCCATCAAACGGCAGCCCGGTTTTGTGCGCAAGAAACCCAAGCACAAAAATGATACAGATAAGAAGGCATACAAATCGCCCACCGGGAGAAACAAGAATGCGCCTAAGTTTAGAAGGTAAGGTACGCAATGGGGCAGTGAGTTGGTATGAAAGGTGAGTTGCAATAGGTTTGCAACGATCATGACATCGCCCGTCAAGCGAGCAACATAGGGAACAAATGGTACCCCCATATGCTGGGCAGGATGTCATGTCTTCGGCTTCAAACTCATGCTCACAGATCACGCAGCGCATAACCGGCTGGGTATTCCATTCTGCGGGCTGTTTGCGTGCCGTGTAAGTGCGTCCATGGGTAAGATAAGCCAGAAGAGGCGTTGTGCCACAGGCAACAAAGAGTGTTAGAAATGGTGCAAAAGCAGCGGCATACACCCCTAGTAAATCAGACATGGCAAGGGTGCCAATGCCTGCTCCTAAAGCCCAAGCGCCAATGCCAACAATGTTGAGATCCGGCAGCAATGAGCGCTTAAATTCTATTTCTGATGGGCAAAGCTTTAAAGGTTTGCAAATGGTCACATCCCCAAGGATAACACCAATCCATGCGCATGCCAGAACGGCATAAAAGATGATACCTGTTTGGATTGTGTTTACCAATCCAGCTTCCATAAGAATCAGGGCAATGGTAATATTAAAAAGAACGTAAAAGACCCGTCCAGGATGAGAATGTGTAAGTCGGGAGAAAAAGTTCGACCAAGCGAGAGATCCTGCATACGCATTTGTAATATTGATTTTGATTTGAGACACAGCCACCAAAGCGATCGTAAGGGCTGTAGCAAGCTCTGGGGGCGTAAAACTGCTCCATGCCAAATGATACATCAAACCAGGTTGTGTGGCCTGTAAAGGTGAAAAACCTGCACGTAAAGCAACCCATCCAAGAAATGATCCGGCAAGAAGCTTGGCTGCATCCAGAACAATCCATGCTGGGCCACCTAAAATCAGAGCACTCCACCATTGCCGTTTGTTCTGTGCCGTAAGTGGAGGAAGAAAGCGCAAGAAATCAATCTGTTCTGCACTTTGGCAAACCAGAACGATCATAACAGAAGCTGCACTGCCAATAGCGAGAGTATCAATTCCTGATGTGTGTTGTAACAGCCCAGAAAAATGTGTCCACTCAGCTAACCAAAGTGGGTGTTGTATAATAAGTATGGATAACGGTAGAAGGTTAAGAAAAAACCATATAGGGAATGTAATAATCTGAAATTTTGCAATAAATGTTATACCTCGTGCAACCAGTGGGATGATAACTACCGCACATGCAAGATAGGCAAGCCATAATGGAATATTGAGAAGAATGTGTAAGGTGCCCGCCAGAATGGCAGCTTCTAAGCCGAAAAAGATAAATGTAAAACTGGCGTAAATTAACGATGTAACAGTTGATCCAATATAACCAAAGCCTGTTCCGCGCGTTAAAAGATCTACATCTAGGCCAGCTTTTGCAGCCGTTGCACATAACGGTAGAGTGATACAAAAAATAAGAACCGTTACAAATGTAATGGCAATAGCTGTATTGGTGAAGCCAAAAGCGAGTGTAAGTGTACCCCCGATAGCTTCTAGTGCCAGAAACGAGATAGACCCCAAGGCAGTAAAAGCTGCGCGCATGGGGGTGGCAGTGCGGGCGCTTCGGGCTGTAAAGCGCAGTGCATAATCTTCAAAAGTCTGGTCTGCTGCCCAGCGATTATATGCCCTGCGAGTACGCACGATACGCAGGTGGCTGGTATCATGAGGCAAAAGCGGATTCCTGATCTTCTGGATATCTTGTTATAGTATCGTAACATAGAGCCGTATGGGGCTATACGCAATCATGCGTATAGGAAAATACACCATGATGCGCTGACGTAGGGTCTAGCAGCAACTGGAGTGCTTTCTTATGTCCGACATCTTGCCAAAATTTTCCCGTCGTGCGTTTGGGCGCCTAGCCCTGGCATCATCAGTTGCAGCCATAGGCGCAGCATATCGGCCAAGCCAGGCCTTGGCAGCAGCTCCCACCGGGCAACCCATTAAAGTGGGTATTTTGCATTCCCTTTCAGGGACAATGGCTATTAGTGAAACAACACTAAAAGATGTCATGCTCATGCTGATTGCGGAGCAAAACCGCAAAGGTGGTTTGCTGGGGCGGCCTTTGGAGCCAGTGATAGTAGATCCGGCATCAAACTGGCCGCTATTTGCTGAAAAGGCCCGTCAGCTTCTTTCTGTTGATAAAGTAGATGCTGTGTTTGGGTGCTGGACCAGTGTTTCCCGTAAATCTGTGTTGCCGGTGTTTGAAGAACTCAACGGTATTCTGTTCTATCCGGTGCAGTATGAAGGGCAGGAATGTAGCCGTAATATTTTTTACACAGGTGCTGCGCCTAATCAGCAGGCTATTCCGGCGGTAGATTATCTGTTGAGCGAAGAGGGCGGTAACGCCAAACGTTTTGCTTTAGTTGGTACAGATTATGTTTATCCTCGGACCACAAACCAGATTCTTGCCAATTACCTGAAGTCCAAAGGCATTAAGGACGAAGATATTATGGTGAATTATACACCATTCGGGCAATCTGATTGGCAGACCATTGTTTCGCAAATTAAGGCGTTTGGAGCGGCTGGCAAAAAAACTGCTGTTGTGTCCACTATTAATGGTGATGCCAACGTTCCTTTTTATAAGGAGCTGGGTAACCAAGGTGTGTCTGCAACAGATATTCCGGTAATGGCATTTAGCGTAGGTGAGGAAGAGCTGGCAGGTATGGACACAACCTCATTGGTTGGGCAACTTGCCGCATGGAACTATTTTGAAAGCATTGATACGCCAGAAAATAAGTTATTCATCAAGCAATGGCATGAATTTACAAAAAATCCAAAACGCACAACAAATGATCCAATGGAAGCCCATTATATTGGCTTTAATATGTGGGTGCAGGCCGTAACCAAAGCAGGCACTACAGATCATGATAAAGTTATAGATACCATGATAGGTATTCGCCAACCTAATCTTACGGGTGGTGTAGCGCAAATGCTACCTAATCATCATCTCACAAAGCCTGTATATATTGGTGAAATTCAGGAAGATGGTCAGTTTAGTGTTGTTTGGAAAACACCCAGCACAATAGCTGGGCAGGCTTGGTCTCCGTGGGTGCCAGAAACTAAAAATCTGATCGGAGACTGGAGCAAGCCAATTTCGTGTGGGAATTATAATACAGCCACTAAAACGTGTATTGGTAAAAAGCATGCGTAGGTTCAGCCAGTTTCTGTGGGCTGGTGCTGTCTGTTTACTGCTTGCATTTTCAGGCATGCGAGTGGCAGCAGCAGACGAATTTTCAGGTTTGGAAAGTGGCCAGTTTAATGCCATAGCTGATACGGTTTCGGCTATGGTGGCTTCTGGTAATCCGCAAGCTGGAGCGGTTATAGATGCCTTGGAAAAACGGCATCTAGTTTATTCTCCTGCGGGTGGGGTTTTTATTCGGGCAGGCACAACCTATGTTGATGCTCGAACCGGTCAGTCTGTACAAAATATACCAGCCGATCTTAAACCTGTGCGGATGAATAATCATGTTCGCCAGGTTTTGGCGAGCGCAACTGCAGAACTGGAATTGCTTTCTCCAGAAGATACAGTGCGTTTAAAAGCCGCAACTCAAATGTATGCGCAGCATAATCCTGCCATGTTGCCGGTTATTCATCATGCTCTGGAGCGTGAAAAGAACAGTCATGTTCGGTTGAAACTTGAACAGGCAAATGCGGCAACAATGTTGGCACAACCTGTGCAACCGGGGCAGGAGGCCACACGTTTGGCTGCTGTAAAAACGCTTGGTTCAGCAGGAGATCTGGAAGCACGCGGCTTACTTGCTGTTGTAGCTGCATCTGATCATGAAACAGTGGAAGTGCGGAAGGCAGCGGCAAAAACTGTTTCCAGCATAGATTTGAAACAGCGTGTATGGAGCGTATTGCAAAATGCCTTTTACGGGCTGAGCTATGGGTCTGTATTGCTTTTGGCTGCAACTGGGCTTGCCATTACATTTGGCGTTATGGGTGTGATCAACATGGCTCATGGTGAGCTGATGATGATTGGCGCCTATACAACATGGCTGGTGCAGCAGGGTATTCGGGCAACCGTTCCGTGGTTAGAGCCTGTTTCCCTTTTAGTGGCAATTCCTGTTGCGTTCTGTGTGTGTGGTTTGCTGGGTATTCTTATCGAACGCGGTTTGATCCGCTTTTTGTATGGCAGACCGCTGGAAACTCTGTTGGCAACATGGGGGCTTTCTCTCATTCTTCAGCAGGCTATTCGGTCTATTTTCGGGCCTACCAATATCGCGGTTATAACACCTGCGTGGCTTTCTGGATCATGGATGCTTGGGAGTGTGGATATTACCTTAAACAGATTGGCAATTTTTGTTTTTGCCTTTTTGGTTCTGGGCGCGCTTATGCTGGTTATGCGCAAAACATCACTTGGCTTGGAAATGCGTGCTGTTACACAAAACCGCCGTATGGCAGCGTTGATGGGGATACGTACACCGCGTGTAGATGCGTTGGCTTTTGGGCTGGGGGCTGGGCTTGCTGGTTTGGCCGGGGTGGCTGTAAGCCAGATTGATAATGTAAGCCCTAATTTGGGGCAGTCTTACATTATTGATAGCTTTATGGTGGTGGTATTTGGTGGTGTTGGTAACCTGTGGGGCACATTAGCTGCGGCCATGACACTTGGTATGGGTGGAAAAATACTGGAACCCACTATTGGGGCTGTATCAGCTAAAATTGCCATTCTTGTTCTGGTTATTCTCTATATTCAGCGGCATCCGAGAGGTATGTTCCCTGTGCGTGGTCGGGGTGTAGAGTCATGAACGCGCTGTCACCTTCAACCACAAAGTCTTTTTCCGGCGCCATACGTATGGCTGCAGTGGCATTTGCGGTTACGATTGTGTTGGCGGGTGCAAGTTTACTTCCAGAAGCAAATCCACTCCATGTTTCAACCTTTGTTGTTTCATTGGCAGGCAAGTATTTGGCATATGCTATACTTGCTTTATCTGTTGATCTTGTATGGGGTTTTGCAGGTATTCTTACATTGGGGCATGCAGCATTTTTTGCATTGGGTGGTTATGTCATGGGCATGTACCTCATGCGGGAAATTGGCACCCGTGGCGTTTATGGTAATCCCAATTTGCCAGATTTTATGATCTTTTTATCGTGGAAGTCACTTCCATGGTACTGGTGGGGGAGTGATCATTTTGCATGGGCGATGTTACTGGTACTGATAGTGCCGGGTATTCTGGCTGGTGTATTTGGCTGGTTAGCATTTCGCTCTCGTGTTTCGGGTGTTTATCTTTCCATTATCACGCAGGCTCTAACATATGCTTTGATGTTGGCATTTTTTCAGAATGGTTTAGGCTTTGGCGGCAATAATGGCCTAACAGATTTTAAGGATATTTTAGGGGCGGATTTGCATTCACCTCTTACACGCGCAGTACTTTTAGTGGTTACTGGGGCTGTGTTGGCAGGGGGTTTGCTGCTCTCTCGGTGGCTTGTATCGGGCAGATTTGGTTATCTGCTGGTGGCTGTAAGAGATGCAGAAAACCGCACGCGTTTTTTAGGATACCGTCCAGAACAGGCCAAGCTGCTGATATGGGTTTTTTCGGCCATGGTAGCGGGCATTGGCGGCGCTCTTTATGTAACACAGGTGGGTATTATCAACCCTGGTGAGTTTGCTCCTGCCAATTCTATTGAGTCTGTTATCTGGGTTGCCGTGGGTGGGCGTGGTACATTGTCAGGGTCTGTGCTTGGGGCTGTATTGGTAAGTTGCGGTAAAACACTTTTTACCGCATGGTTGCCAGAGTTTTGGCTTTATGGGCTTGGTTTGCTCTTTCTTGTTACCACCCTTTTTCTCCCTCAGGGCCTTATGGGGTTGCGGCATCATCTTGTCAAAAAGCAGCCGGAGGAAGTTACGCCTGAAGTCTCTAACCCGGAAGGAGAAGAGGCGTGAGTCAAACACCTTTGCTGGAAATGCGTGATGTTAGCGTAGCTTTTGATGGTTTCCGGGCTATTAATGGATTGAACCTGACGCTGCATCCAGGGGAAATGCGGGCAATTATTGGCCCAAATGGTGCAGGCAAAACGACGATGATGGATATCATCACGGGAAAGACGCGCCCAGATACAGGCACAGTTCAGTTTTGTGGAGATGATTTGATCAAACTGGATGAACCAGAAATCGCTCGTTTAGGAATTGGCCGCAAATTTCAAAAACCAACAGTGTTCGAAGCGTTAACTGTGCAAGAAAACCTATTGCTTTCTTTAAGTGGTATTCGTGCACCATTTTCTGTTTTGCTTGCGCGTTTTTCAGGTAAAGAGCAGGAGCGCATAGACCAGATTCTGGAAACGACCCGTTTGAAAGATCATGCTGCCCGGCAGGCTGGTGGGATGAGCCACGGGCAGAAGCAGTGGCTGGAAATAGGCATGCTGTTAGGGCAGGAGCCAGACTTGCTTTTGGTGGATGAACCCGTAGCGGGCATGACAGATGCAGAAACCATGGCAACCGCGGAGTTGCTCCGAGAGATCAACCAAACACGTAGTGTGGTCGTTGTAGAACACGACATGGATTTTGTGCGTGCATTAGGGGTGACAGTAACGGTGTTGCATGAAGGATCTGTTCTGGCGGAAGGTAATTTGGAAGATGTCAGTCATGATCCAAGAGTTATTGAGGTTTATCTTGGACGCTAAAATGCTGAACCGTAAATGCAGAAAAGGAGAATGTCCTTATGCTTAGGGTTGAGGATGTGCATCTGCATTATGGGGCTGCCATTGCTTTGCGAGGTATTTCTTTAGAAGCATGCGCAGGCAAGGTTACATGTGTGCTGGGGCGTAATGGGGTTGGTAAAACCAGCCTTATGCGTGCCATTACAGGTATGCATGCTGTCAGTTCAGGTAAGATTGTATGGGAGGGAGAGGATATCACAAGCCTTTCCGCTTATGAACGTGCAAGGCGGGGCATTGCGACAGTGCCGCAGGGGCGCGATATTTTTCCTTTGCTGAGTGTGCGTGAAAATCTTGAAACCGGGTATGGCCTTCTAAAACGGCGAGACAGAAAAATACCAGACGAAGTTTTTGAACTGTTCCCTGTTTTGGGAAAAATGCTTAATCGACGTGGAGGTGACCTATCGGGCGGGCAGCAACAGCAGTTGGCTATTGCACGTGCCCTTATTATCCGCCCTCGGCTTTTGGTGTTGGATGAACCAACAGAAGGCATTCAACCCAATATTATCAAGGACATTGGCACTATTATCTCTATGTTGAGAGATCGTGGAGACATGGCCATTGTGTTGGTGGAACAATACTTTGATTTTGCATTTAATCTTGCTGATACCGTAGAGGTTATGGATAGAGGTAAAATTATACTTTCTGGGCAAGTTGCAGAAATGGATGCAGAAGAAGTGCGCGCCAACATTGCGATTTGAGGGAGTGGAACTTTAAGAAAATCCTCTGTAAGCGTTACGAAAAACGTGGTGTTCTGCACGGGCTTCAAACCCGTTTGCCTTAAGTGGTAAAGGGTTCACTTCGTGGGTAAACCCGTGGAGTAATCAAGATAATTCATTAAATTATTATGAGATTTCACAGGAGGCAGAAAATAGCCCCCTGTAAATTTCTGATTTTTTAAAAAAGATAAATGGAATACTTTTCTTACTTATCATCAGCAAAAGTTAAATCACTACGGGCCTTATCAATTACTGCCATTGCTTTACGTAGGAAAGTCACCGTGGCATCAAAATCAATGAGTTGATTTTTATTGAGTTGTATCCAGTTTCTTTCCGAACTGACAAGGGCTGCTGTCATAGAACGTCCATTTCCGCGCCTTACTGGAGGAGTTATTGTTATATCGCTCTCTTTGTTTGCGGCTTTAAGCGTTTTTAACCATCTGTTTCTAACAGACGATCGGGCGGCTGGTAGGTGTTTTTCTGTCCAGCAGCCTAATTTCATGACAAGAGATTTTTCTTCTATTTGCAAGTAGGTTTGCCAGCCAGACCAAGCCCCAAAATGCCACCAAGCTCCCATAAATCCGCCTTGTGCATTGGCAACATATCCCCAATTAAGATCCGGAAAAACTTCTTGAAGAGAGAGAAAAAAACCTTGCCAAGAATAACGGGACCAGTCGTTAGGATGAAGGTGGAGAAAATTTTGCGTTTCTTTTTCACGAAAATCAAGCAACGATAAAAAATCATTGAATATATTGTTTTCTAACCCACTTTCTTTAATTTTTATTAAAACATTCAAAAAATCTCTTCTCAAAAGAAGGTTGTATCCAGACTTTTTTGCTTTTTTATAATTCGATTGATTTCCTGTTTTGCAAAAAATCGGTAAGATTTTCCGGTTGGGGTAACGGGCTTGGATTGCAGTTTTATAGCGATCTAATTGGTTGCCATGTTCGGAAGTATCAGTTTTATCTTCGATAAGAAGAATGAGATTTTTGCCAATTTCAGCAACAATGTCCGCTGAATCAAGTTGTTTTTTAACAACGATATTTTCACTTGAAATGGGGTTCTCTTTGCTTAATTCAAGTAAGTAATTAACAAATATTTTTCCTGCATTATGCATTTTAAGGTCTTTGCTTGCACATGAGCTATCAGCCCAACTTAACAGCCAGCAAATAAAAGCATCTTGTGATAACTCTGATGTTGCCCAGCGGAATAAATTAGTATTATCAAACATAGGGTATTAATCCTCATAAAGATATTCATTTTGTGTAAATGCAATAAGTAATGCATGTTTACATTTTATGGTGTTCTATCGTTTTTGGTGAACATATGGTAGCAGAATGTTATTCTTTTCCTCTTTGTTTTTTACTCTTATAAATGAGCTCATAAAAAAGTGTTTAATGGTTCAATGCGTCAGAAATGGTCGTAGCTTTGTGATGTTGGAATGCTGCTTCTAGCATTTCGCAGAGTTTTTCTCGAAGAGAGTGGGGTTCAACAATTTCGACTGTGTTGCCCCAAGTGAAAAGGTGATTTGCTATCTCAAGTGATCCGTTTGCTACAAATTGAATGATGACACTTCCATCAGAGTGCAACGTGGTTGTTTGATTGTGGTGAAACAGAAAACGGGAAGCATCATAAGCAGCTTAGGGTTTAAAATGGAGAATAATTTTTTGAGGTTTCTCTTGGAAAACCCCGAAAGATTGGGCTGCACAATGTGCTGCAAAAACGGTAGCGATCATAACGATACTTTTCCGTGCGTCGCGTATCCAGACGAATGCTTTGAAGTCAGTGAGCCGGACATGGCTTTTCGCTGGAACAGTTGGAAGCATTCTCCACTGCATGACTAAAGCGGCAATGGCGATGATTGCGGCGGCCACAAATGCACCACACCAGGATGATTATTCGGCTACAAGAGATCCCATTGGAACCTCAAGGATCATGGCTGCCCTGACCCTTGCAAAAACAGCCGCGGCTGCCTTATGCGTCTTTTCCTTGGCACCGAGTTCTACTGCGACAGAAAGGCCCATCGCCCAGAATGCACCAAGACTGATACCGACTAGTGCCCGGCTAAGCAGTATCACTGCAAATGTCGGTGCCATGATGGCAATCAGGTAACCTGCGAGCAGAATAAGGGAGAGCCATAAAACAATCCTGCGACAATCTATGAGCCTTGAAAAAAGCATGACCTCAGGAGCGGAACGTGCTGCCATCATTCCAGGAACTGTCATGGTAAGCCCCGCCGTTCCGGAACTTACAGGAAATGTTGTCGAAATATCAGGCAGGATACCTATAGGAAGAAATTCAGTGGTGACTGACACAAATTATCCCAACGCCAGAGACAGGATGACCAGTTTCTGGCGACCAGGAGAAAGCTCCCGAGAAATCAAATGCTGCATGATGAGAGAATTTTTGCTGAAATTTCAGGTTGGAAAATATATCCTATAATGTCGCATTAAACATACAAACAAAAAGTAAATGAGTATTTACTAAACATGAAGTAATTATATTCATTTATGGCACTCATTTTCATATGAACTCAGATAGGGCCAATCCACACGACGTGGATACAGCTTTGGCCTTTTTTAGAGATTTTCCTGTCTTAAAATCGAAGGGGTTGCATGACTATAGAGTTTTTTATCAAAATGTTTGTGAGTAAATTTCATTAATAAACATCTATTAATTCTATATTTCTCATGAAATACTCTATTGTATGAAGCGGTTTGGAAAATCTCGGATTTTTTACGAAAGAAGAAAGATAATCGCCCTCACATCTGGCGCGATGGCGAGTTGTCTGATCGGTGCCGAGGCATACCGCATGCACTTACCTGACAGGAGGTCTTCCATGGCGGATCAGAATTCCCAAACTTTGAGACTTATTTTCCCTCAGTGGCAAGGCGGAGATAATCCTCCCTATTATCTGGGGTCAAAACTTCTAGCCTGGCTGGCTCCTCCTTCTGCTGGACCTGTTGAGGAAGTTCCGGTTGACGCTCCGACAGACGTCCCTCTGCCAGTCGAAAATGAAATGCGTGGACGCAGTGTCTTGCTGAAACAAATCGGAGAAGCCCGGACAATCATTGAACGTCATCAACCGAAGTCACTGGCGGTTCTGGGCGGGGACTGTCTTGTCTCACTCGTGCCTTTTTCGTGGCTTTCAGAACGCTATGGCGATAAGCTGGGGGTGCTCTGGATTGATACCCATCCAGACGTTCAGACCCCAAAGCAGTATATGAACGCACATGCACACGTTCTGGGGGCTCTGTTAGGCCATGGCGATCCCGACCTGACAAAGGCAGTGACAAAGCCGGTTCCTGCAAAGAATGTGATGATTGCGGGCATTCATGATCCACTTCCGTTCGAAGCCCAGTTCATTGCGGATCATGGATTGCGGACATGTTCACCTCAGCAGGTGCGTGATGGTGCACAGCCGGTTATGGAATGGCTAAAAGACAGTCAGATTGAAGTGCTTGCTATTCATCTGGATCTTGATGTGCTGGATCCGCATAACTTCCGTTCTCTGCTTTTTGCAAAACCGGGTCGTGGCAAGCATGATTTTGGAGACGTTGCTGAGGGAAAACTCAACATTCCCGACGTTCTGAAACTGATTCAGGAAGTGACGACTGAAAAAGAAGTGGTCGGTATGACAATTGCCGAACACATGCCCTGGGATGCCCTGAACCTGCAGGAAATGCTTAAGCAGCTTCCTCTTATCGGCAGTTAAACCTTCGCGCCAGAAAGCCTGTATTCTTAAGAGCAGGCTTTCTCATTTTACTTTCATTTCCTCGACAAACAGCGACAGAGGCATCGAATGGCGATGGTGTCGGGGGTAGAAGAGATGAAACCCCAGATGCGTCGGACAGAAGGGTTCCAGAACTGATATCAGTTTGCCATTCTGGATGTGTTCTTCTGTAACAATTTTAGGAATGTAGGCGAGACCAATACCGTCCAGACAGGCATCGCGCGCACCGAACACGTTGTTGCAGATAAATTGACCGACAGGCTGAAATTTCAGGTCTTTTCCTTTCTGTCTGAAACGCCACGGATAAATCTTTCCATGGGTGGGTAGACGAACACCGATACAGTTGTGCTCTTGCAGACGGGCCGGGGTTTTGGGGATGGCATGGTTTTTGAAATAGGTCGGAGACCCAACAACTGCAAATGGGATGTCAGGCGATACAGGCACTGAAATCATCCCCTGTGTCACCAGTTCTCCAAGGCGCCCGCCCGCGTCGAAACCTTCATCCACAATATCAATCAGGCGCAAATCCGTTGAGATCTCAAGGGAGATTTCCGGGTAATTCTTTAGAAAATCTGCAATACGAGGTCGAAGAAAGAAGCCCAGAGATTCATCTGTCACGGTGATCCGAAGATTGCCTCTGGGACATTTGCGGAATTCGTCAAGGCTGCTCATTCGGTTCTCGATTTCGTCGAAAAGCGGCTGAATATTTTGCAGCAGATAGTCTCCCGCAGGCGTGGGAACGACACGACGTGTTGTTCTCGTCAGAAGAGTGACGCCTAGTCGTTCCTCCAGAAGACGCATGGTGTGGCTTATTGCAGAGGGCGTGACACCTCTGCGGGCCGCCGCCTTTGTAAAGCTCCGTTCTTGGGCAACTGCCAGAAAAGAAAGCAGTTCGCTAAAATTTTCTCGTGACACTTGCTGGCCTGAACTCTGTTTTATCACTTAATCATCAATGATGATCTTAACGATAAATGCTTTTGGAACCATAGTTTAGGCTTTTTTTAAACGTGCTCTGGTTACATTTGATTATCCTGACAGGCAGCTAGTGTGTTTTGTTTGCGATATCTCCGGGCACGGGCTGGTAGTAGCGATTGAGTGACTTCAGATCGCGATGGCCCGTGAGCTGGGGCAGTATAATCGGGTTCAGATAGCGGGCCAACCGCGATGTGGCTTCATGACGTGAATCATGAAAGGTCAAATCCTGAATTCCGGCTTGCCGGGTCATGCGACCGAACAGAACAGAAAAGATTTTTCTCTCTCCCACCGAAAAGACAATGTCTTTTCGGTCAGGTAATTTTTCCATGGTGGCCCGCTTTTTCGTGAGAACGCGTTGTGCGCCCTTGGTCATAGGGCGGATTTCGGGATCAAGTTCTTCTTTGTGTCTGTCACTCTTCACGTGAGCGAGGGAAGGTCTGCCTGTGGAAGTCTATATCCTACCAGCGCAAACTGAAGGATTCCCCTAAGCAGCTGCCTTGTTCAATCGACCACCTGATGAGCCACACCATATATGGGTAATGCTTGAAAACCTCGTCTGGTCGAGAAGCAGCTTCGCAGGAGTTCATCATCCTGCGGGCCTGATATTGGTTGGGGCCACGATACCAGACGCCCTTGGGTAACAGCTTTCCTCTCCCAGTTTGGCTGGGGATTGGCTCAAAAATCAACGATTTTCAGATTAACCTGCTGCAAGTCCTTGAAAAACTTGGCGTCCCGTACGGGATTCGAACCCGTGTTGCCGCCGTGAAAGGGCGATAAGTGGTGGCTAAATAGCTGGGTTTTTCAGATTAACTTGTTGATAACATGGTATTTAATATCACTGATTGTCACTGGATACAACTAGATATCACATCATGGTGGGCCCAAAATGGGCCCAAATAGTTGCCGCCCTTTTGGGGTGCCTAACGACATCTCTGTGAGTTGGTGCTGCTTTATTTGAGCGAGAGAAAGAGGCACCATCTCTTAGGCTCAGGACTCATTTTTTGAGATAGAAGATGAAGCTTGCTGCGATGTGAATTGCAGACATGAATGTATGAGCGCAGCGGTCGTATCTGGTTGCAACACGCCGCCAGTCTTTCAGCTTTGCGAACATGTTTTCGATCAGATGGCGTGTTTTATACAAATGCCAGTTGTAAGGCGGCTTTAATTTTCGGTTCTTTTTCGGGGGAATACAGGCAGTGATATTGCGTTCTGCAAGCGATAACCTGATACGGTTACTGTCATAGCCTCTGTCCCCGATGATTTCTTCTGTTTCGTCGGGGAGATCTGCCAGAAGCACGTCTGCGCCTCTGAAGTCACCGATCTGTCCCGCAGTCAGATGTAAACGGACAGGCCGGCCCTGATCATCGCACACAGCATGAAGTTTTGAGTTCAGACCGCTTTTGTCCGTCCGATATGGCGGGGAAAAGCCCCTTTTCGAGCAGGGATACCGATGTCCGGTGCGCCTTGAGATGTGTTGCCGAGACTGTGTAGAATTTTGTGCGGTGCCATTTTTTCAGGCCATTGGGAAACGATCATCGAACATGATAGCGAGCTGGCATCTGACAGCGTACCATTCGCGCACTGAGGGCTTCCACTCTGCTGAGGTAGCATTGAGCGCCAGGTGAATCAATTTTGCTGCGGCCTCTTCACTGGGGAAATGGCCGCGGGTGCGCACAGCACGACGGATCTTTGAGTTCAGGTCCTTCTCAGCGCTCGTCAGCCCGCCGCGCTGGCCGGCGTCACGTTCGGCCTGCTGGCACCAGGCACGCAGGCTGTCCGGAGAACAACCAAGCTTCGGTGCAATCGCCTTGTAAGCCGCATTGTCGCTGGCATAGTCACCTCGGTGCTCTCGAAAAAGCCGAACTCCGCGTTCTCGAAGTTCAGCAGGATAGGCAGGGGTGAATTTCTGGTTCGTCATAGGGCTCATCCTTTGAGTGTTTTACTCTCCGGTAAACCCGGGGCGGTTCAATTTGCACCTTTGGTTCTTGCTTGCCTTCAGCGTGCGTGAGGCGGCCGACAACGTCGTGGATGCAGGGAACATGTGCCGTTGAACGAACGGCATTTATACAACAGCAGACCATTCAGTGGAGTGGAGTGGTCTGGTTTGGGCATGATTGCGTTGATTGTGCGGATTATGTTTAAATATAACTCTTACCATTGTATGGAAGTCTCACTTCATGTCCGCATACCCCTATCTGGCCCATTGGAAAGAAGAGATCGAACGGAGTCCGAACGCCATTTATCTGACGATCGCGGATGCTCTGGCACTTTCCATCCGCAAGGGTGAGCTGAGGGAAGGAGACAGGCTGCCTCCACAGCGAACAATCGCAGAGTATCTTGACGCCAATCTGACGACCGTGACCCGGGCGTTTACCGAGGCGCGGCGGCGCGGCCTGATTGATGCGACGGTCGGCCGGGGCACCTTTGTCCGTGTCGGCGCGGGAGAAAGTCACTGGCGTCATACGGGGCCGGCCGTAGTTGACCTGACCATGAACCTGCCGCCCATCCCGCAGGACCCGCCCCTTCAGCGCATTATCCAGAGCGACATTACGACCATCCTCAAGCAGCAGGACCTGAACAGTCTGATGTCCTATCGGGTAACGGGCGGTACACTGGAAGAACGCCAACTTGGCGCGAAATGGATCGCACCCGTCATCGGGCAGCGGCGCACAGATGAAATCCTTGTCTCGCCGGGTGCCCAGAGTGCTCTGGCTGCGATTGTCAGTACCCACACGCAACCGGGTGATGTCATTGTCACCGACCGCATCGCCTATCCGGGCATCCGGACCATTGCCGCGCAGTTCGATCTCATTCTGGTGGGTGTGGACAGCGATATGGAAGGCATGATGCCGGACCAGTTGGATCGGGTCTGCGCCGAACATCATCCCCGGATGCTCTACTGCATCCCGACCATCCACAATCCCACCACGGCCATGATGTCTCTGCAAAGACGTAAGGATATCCTGAAGGTTGCCCAGCGCCATCATCTGCATATTGCTGAGGACGACCCTTACAGTCTTCTCATGGACAATCCGCTGCCTGCGCTGGCGGCCCTTGATCATAGTCGTGTCAGTTACGTGGCGACTCTTGCCAAAACGCTCAGTCCGGGCCTGCGCACGGCGTATGTCGCCCTGCCCAACACGGACATGACCCGACGTGTTACGGCGGCGATCCGGGCGATTGCGCTCACCAATGCCGGTCTGCTCAGCGCGCTGACGGCGCGATGGATGCAGACCGAGCAGGCGCATACGATCCTCCATGCCATCCAAAAAGAACTGCGCCTGCGCCAGTCCATTGCCCGCAAGATTCTCGGAGAGGGGCACTGCATGAATCCTAACGGACCGCATGTCTGGCTGAAACTGCCGGACTGGTGGGGGAGTGCGGATTTCGTGGCCTATGCCCGCAGGCGGGGGCTGGCGCTGGTGCCCAGCACCGTTTTTGCTATCAACGGCGAGCCCCCGCAGCGCGCACGGATCGCCCTGGGCAGTGCACCTGACGCCGCAAGCCTTGAGGAATCCCTGCATGGGGTGCTGTCGGTCCTGCAGCACAAGCGTTCCCCTGGTTTTGCCGATATTGTGTGATCTGACAGCACGATCAGGAATGGTCGGAATCGCCTGATTCCCAGAGGCTGTTCGCGAGCGGCCAAAAAACAAAATCGCTTTCTGTTCACGAATGCGTGAAATAAATATCCTTACAAAACAAAGTGGTATTCAATTTATTCCCAATTGTCCTGCCCGTTAATATTTTTTGTATGGATCTGTCGTGGCTGGAAACAGGCCTGTCATGCGCTTTGCGTCGTTTGTCATGCATAGATCAGACATACAATATTTTGTCTCCCCGTCATCCCGTGCCACGTTCGCTTCGGCACAGCGGTCAGCTTCGGCTTCTCGTCGGAGACCGCAGCACACGGGAGATATACCATGCCGAAAGTCGAACACGCTCCGCATAAAGATGGCGATTGCTTCGTCAACTATGAAAATAAGGTCTTTGAGGACGTTAAAGCCAAACCCGGCGAAAAAGCCCTTATCACCTTCCATACTGTCGCCAATGAAGGATCGGTTGGGTTCGTAAATCTTCTGCAGGCCACACGTCTGATCCGCAAAGGCTTCGAGACGTCGGTGCTGCTGTACGGTCCGGGTGTGACGCTTGGCGTGCAGCGTGGCTTTCCCCGTCTGGGTGACGAGGCCTTTCCGGGGCACATGAACTGCAACAAGCAGATCGCGAAAATCCTTGAAGAAGGCGGAAAGGTTTATGCCTGCCGCTTCGCGCTTCAAGCTCTCTATGGCTACGGCGAGCAGAATCTGATCCCCGGCATTACGCCGATCAATCCGCAGGACGTGCTCGACATCATCCTGTTGGCTCGTCGCGACAACGCTTTCATCCTCAACACCTGGACTCTCTGAAGGCCGAAGGGAGGACCGCCGCCATGTCCCGTATCGTTCGCGCCGCTGCCATCCAGATCAGCCCCGTCCTTGGTGACGATGGTCTGGGGACTGCCCGGAAAGTCTGTCAGGCCATCCGCGATGCCGCCGAAAAAGGCGTGAAGCTGGCGGTCTTTCCTGAAACCTTCGTGCCCTATTATCCCTATTTCTCATTTATCCAGCCTGC
This sequence comes from Acetobacter sp. DmW_125128, assembly GCF_008704325.1. Lineage (NCBI taxonomy): Bacteria > Pseudomonadati > Pseudomonadota > Alphaproteobacteria > Acetobacterales > Acetobacteraceae > Acetobacter > Acetobacter sp. DmW_125128. The sequence goes on from NZ_VHOP01000004.1 coordinate 59,765, forward strand.
TTTCCGCTTCGGCGGAGAGCATCTGGAGCTCTACGAGCGCGCTGTCATTATCCCTAGCCCGGTAACCGACATGGTGGCTGAAGCCGCCCGCGACACCGGCATGGTCGTGGTGCTGGGCGTGAACGAGCGCGCTTTCGGCACGCTCTACAACACGCAGATCATCTTTGATGCGACAGGCGAGATCCTGCTCAAGCGCCGCAAGATCACGCCCACCTACCATGAGCGCATGGTCTGGGGGCAGGGCGATGGTGCCGGGCTGAAAGTTGTTGAGAGTGCTGCTGGGCGCATCGGGGCGCTGGCCTGCTGGGAGCATTACAATCCGCTCGCCCGCTACGCGCTGATGACTCAGCACGAGGAAATCCATTGCGCCCAATTCCCCGGCTCGCTGGTAGGCCAGATCTTCGCCGACCAGATGGAAGTCACCATCCGGCATCATGCGCTGGAATCCGGCTGCTTTGTCGTGAACGCCACAGGCTGGCTCACGGAAGATCAGATCAGGGATATAGCGCGCGATCCCGCGCTGGAAGGACCGCTGCGGGGTGGATGCTTCACGGCCATCGTCTCACCTGAAGGCAAGCTGCTGGGCACGCCGCTGACGGAAGGTGAGGGGATGGTGATTGCCGATCTCGACTTTGCACTGATCACCAAGCGCAAGCGGATGATGGATTCCGTGGGGCATTACGCACGCCCGGAATTGCTCAGCCTACTGCAGGACCGGCGGCCCGCACGCACGGTGCATTATGTTGGTGAGCATGGAGCAACTGGGCCGGTTGCTCCCTCCAATGACGAGGTTGCGTCATGACTATTCCGATACTCGGCACGCTTTCCGGCCGCAAGCTCGTCACTGACCTGCAATCTTTCGGGCTTCAGATCGGTGAGCAGACCGGGGGTATCGCCCGCAAAGGGGGCGCCGGGCCTTCAGATCACAAGACGATCACCATCGCGGGTCAGACCGTCATGGTCCCGGTTTATACATCTGGTGCACGACGGTCTCCGTTTCAGGCCAGTCCGCCTGACCAGAGTGGGACAAGCACGCTGCTGCGTGATGGCCAGACGCTGGGCACAATCCATTTTCCGAGGGCTCCGCGCTTTTATGGCCTGAGCACGGCGGACGGCATTCCTTACTGGAAGATCGCCCTTCTGCATGGCCGTGACACGCTGGCGACCACGGTGCACCAGACCTGCATCCGCTATGCCGACCGGCGCACCTCCTGCCAGTTCTGCGCTATCGGCCAGTCGCTGGAGGCCGACCGCACCATTGCCTACAAGACACCCGCGCAGCTTGCCGAAGTTGCCAAGGCCGCCGTGGAACTCGACGGCGTGCGAGATATGGTGCTGACAACGGGCACGCCCAACGTAATTGATCGGGGTGCTGCGGTGCTGGCGGAGTCGACCCGTGCCATCAGGGAGGCGGTAAATCTGCCACTTCAGGTTCAGTGCGAGCCGCCACGTGATCACGTCTGGTTCCAGCGTTTGCGCGACGCAGGAGCCGACAGCCTGGGCATGCATCTTGAAGCCGCAACACAGGCGGTGCGGGAGAAGATCATGCCTGGCAAGGCCACGGTCAGCGTTGATCGCTATATGGACGCTTTCGCCAGTGCAGTGCCGATCTTCGGGCGTGGACAGGTCAATACCTACATTCTCGCGGGTCTTGGCGACAGTGCCAAAGACATTCTGGCTTTGGCTGAACGCCTGATTGCGATCGGGGTCTATCCCTTCGTAGTGCCGTTCGTGCCCATTTCCGGCACACCGCTGGAAAATCACGCGCCGCCTTCAGCCGAGTTCATGAAATCCGTGTTGGCGCCACTGGGCCGGATGCTGCGCGAGGCAAACATGAAATCCACCGATATCCGGGCCGGGTGTGGCCGGTGTGGTGCTTGTTCCTCGCTCTCGGCATACGAACAATGAGCACGATCCTCGAAGGCATGGAAGACCGGCCGTTTATCCCCACGGAATATGTTGTGCGTCTTGCCCGCACGCCGTGGGAACGCGCCGGTTATCATGCTCTGCGCCGCGAAGTGTTCTGCACCGAACAGCAGGTATTCGCGGACGACGACCGGGATGCAACTGACGCAGTTGCCATTCCCATCATCGCGGCCTGCTGCCTGGCGGGGATGCCGGATCGGGTTGTGGGAGCGGTGCGCATTCATGAAGCTGAACCCGGCATCTGGCGCGGTTCCCGCCTGGCTGTGCATGCTGATCACCGCAAGCTGGGGCGGATCGGAGCGGAACTCATCCGTATGGCAGTCAGCACGGCGCATGAACTTGGGGCCACCCGGTTTCTGGCCCAGGTGCAGGAACAGAATGTGCTGTTTTTCCGCCGCCTGCACTGGAAGAGTCTCGGCGTCATCACGCTGCATGGCCTGCCACATCATGACATGGAGGCCGATCTTTCGCGCTATCCGGCACACGGTCAGGATCAGACTTGGCTGCTACGTCCGCAGCCCCGGATACGGCAGGTGGTGTGATGGCACATCAACTTGCCACACTGCTGCGCACGCTCCGCCATGGTCGCGCCCTTGCGGGCAAACAGGATATTGCTGAAGCTGCAGCGATCCTGAAACCGGCAGATCCCGACGCCATCCGTCTTGGCGATGACTGTGCCGCGCTTCCAGACGGTGACGGCTATCTCCTGCTGGCCAGCGAGGGATTTCAGGACAGCTTTGTCCGCTCAATGCCGTGGTTTGCCGGGTATTGCGGCGTGATGGTCAATGTCAGCGATATCGTGGCCATGGGAGGCCGTCCCGTGGCCGTGGTGGATGCGTTGTGGAGCGATACGTCCGAGGTGGCCGCGTCCATCCTGACGGGCCTGCATGACGGGGCACGCACCTATGGCGTACCTGTTGTCGGCGGCCATATCAACATGCGCAGTACCCACAATTCGCTGTCGGTGGCGATCCTCGGTCGTGCCAGTCACTTGCTGACCAGCTTCGATGCCCGACCGGGCGAAGTCCTGATCGCCGCCATCGATCTGCGTGGCTGCTGGCATGACCCGCATCCATTCTGGGACGCAAGCTCAACCCTGTGCGGCACCGACGGGGCAGCACGTCTGCAGGGTGATCTCGAACTTCTTCCGTGCATAGCCGAGGATGGGCTGAGCCGTGCTGCCAAGGACATTAGTATGGCCGGATTGTTGGGCACTGCTCTCATGCTAGCCGAATGTTCGGGCGTGGGCATGACGATCACGCTCGATGACATTCCACGGCCAGAAGATGCGCCGATGGAGCGCTGGCTCTCCGCATTCCCGAGCTATGGCTACCTGCTCACGGCGCGCCCCGAAGATGCTGAGGCGATCATGGCCCGATTTCGTGGGCGTGATATTGCAGCCTCTGTCATCGGTCAGTGTGACAGCACGCAGCGGCTTGATGTCACATGGGCGGACGAGAAAGAGACCTTCTGGGATCTCGCCCGGACGCCACTCATGGGATTTGCGCCATGAGTCTGTCCATTGGAATCCTGACCCATTCAACCAATCCGCGCGGTGGTGTGGTGCACGGCATGGCGCTGGCGGAAGCCTTGTGTGACGCAGGCCATGACGCAACGCTTATCGCGCCGGATGTGACCGGGACTGGTTTTTTCCGCACGCCCCGCTGCACCACATACTGTATTCCGGCTGTGCCGGAGACCGATCTGCCAACGCTGGTGGAACGCCGCATTGGTGAAATCTCGGACGCACTGCGCGGGCAACATTTTGACGTACTGCATGCGCAGGACCCGATCAGCGCCAATGCGCTGGCCGAACTGGTGGAAGAAGGGTGGATACCGGGCTTTGCCCGCACGGTCCATCATCTGGACCGCTTCTCTCATCCCGGTGTCGCGGCCCGCCAGACACGAGGGCTGACGGCTGCGACCGAACTCTTCACGGTCAGTCAGCTCTGGGAGGACACGCTCCTCACTGATTACGGACGGCATGCACCTGTGGTGGGGAATGGTGTCGATCTGACAAGGTTTTTTCCGGAGCCCGGTCTGCGCGATCAGGAACTTCGCGCCCGGTATGGGCTTCCACGGAACGCACGTCTCGTGCTGTCGATCGGCGGGATCGAGCGTCGTAAGAACACGCTTGCTCTGCTCGAGGCTTTTGAGATGCTGTATCGGGAGCACTTGGATCTGCATCTTGTGATAGCCGGGGGTGCATCTCTGCTGGATCACTCCGACTATCGCTGTCTCTTCGAGGGGCGCATGCGGGCCCGCGGCCTTGCAGCTGCGGTGACCGTCACGGGAACAGTTGTGGATGAGGATATGCCGGCATTCTATCGGCAGTCTTCGGTCCTGGCTTATCCTTCAAGGACGGAAGGCTTCGGCCTGTGTCCGCTCGAAGCTCTGGCTTGCGGAATCCCCGTGGTGGTTCCGGCCGTACCACCTTTCACAGAGCATCTTCATACTCTTGAGGCATTCTGGTGCCAGCCGGAACACCCCGAAACACTTGTCTGCGCGTTGCGCGACGCTCTGAGCGTCCGGAGTCCGGCCCGTTTCCAGGTGAGCGGCCCCGCAACGGCCCGGCGTTTCGACTGGCGCTGCGTCGCCAGTCGGCATCTCCCCGCATACCTGCGTCTCGCGGCGCTACCGCACGCTGGCGTCCCTGCTTCAGGAGTTTTGTCATCATGCCCGAAATGACTTTTCGTGTGCGCTGGCCCGATGGGAAGGAGACCGACTGCTACTCCCCATCACTGGTCATAAGGGACCATTTCACGCCTGGTCAGGATTATCCGGTCCGGGAGTTTCTTGAAAAGGCGGACACGGCCCTGACGGAAGCCAGTGAGCGGGTTCGTGCGCGCTACGGCTTCCCGTGCAGCCGCGCCCTTGGTCAGCTGCACGCCATTCGACAGGCCGGTAAGCCCTTCCTTAATCGACCCGATGCGCAGGTGCGCGTCCTGTCTTTCAGTTGTTGAGACGAAAAGAACGACCATGACACAGAACGAAAAAAGCATTCCCGTCATTATCGTGGGTGGCGGACAGGCCGGGCTCTCCATGAGCTGGTATCTCTGCCGCGAGAAGGTGGAGCACATTGTCTTTGAGGCAAAGACGGCCTGCCATTCGTGGGAGGATGAACGCTGGGACAATTTTTGCCTGGTCACACCGAACTGGCAGTGCGAACTCCCAGGTCATCCCTACAAAGGGAACGATCCTCACGGATTCATGGTGAAACAGGAAATTATCGAATACGTGAAGGGCTTTGTTAACTCGTTCAACCCACCGCTGCACGAACACACGGCTGTCACCTCCATCACGCGCCATGAAGGCGGCGGGTACCGCGTGGTGGCGGCTGGAGAGACATGGCATGCAAAGCATGTGGTCATTGCATCGGGAGCGTATCAGGACGCGGTTATCCCCGGCTATGCGAGTGCCATCGATCCCACCATCCATCAGGTCCACTCGCAGGATTACCGCAATGCCGCCCAGCTTCCGAACGGCGCGGTTCTGGTCGTGGGCAGCGGTCAGTCCGGTGCGCAGATCGTCGAGGACCTGTTTCTTGAAAAACGCAAGGTTCATCTCTGTGTCGGTTCCGCCCCGCGTGTCTCGCGCTTCTACCGTGGCCGCGATGTCGTGGACTGGCTTGCGGACATGCACTTCTACGATCTTACTGTGGACAATCACCCCTTACGTGACGGCGCACGCGACAAAACCAATCATTATGTCACCGGCCGAAATGGAGGCCATGATCTTGATCTGCGGCTCTTTGCCAAGGAGGGCGTGGGCCTGCATGGCACGCTGGAGACAATCCGCGATGAAGTGGCGCACTTCGCACCGGATCTTGCGGAAAACCTTGATGATGCTGACAAAACCAATGCCGACATCAAGAAATCCATTGACGCCTACATCGCCCGCGAAGGGATCACGGCCCCAACCGAAGCCCCTTATGCACCTGTGTGGGAGCCTGATGGCAGCAACACCCCGCTGGACCTGAAAGCCGCAGGCATCACCTCGATCGTCTGGTGCATTGGCTTCCGCCCGAACTATCGCTGGATCGACGTTCCGGTCTTCAACGGGGCCAACAAACCGGTCTGGCATCGCGGCGTAACCGACGCGCCAGGATTCTACTTCCTCGGCCTGCCGTGGCTGCACACATGGGGATCGGGACGGTTTTCCGGTGTCTCGCGTGACGCCGCGTGGCTGGCCAGCCAGATCACCGGCAAAGACGTGCCCGTAGCCTGAACGGAGTAAAATACCATGCTTCCATGGACGACATACGAGGCGATGTATGATGCGGCGCTAAATCGGCCAGAGCAGTTCTGGCTGGCTGCGGCACAGCGCGTGACATGGAAGCAGCCGCCAGTGGCCGCATGCAGGACACGGGCGGATGGCTGGCATGACTGGTTTCCTGACGCTACGCTCAACACCTGCCACAATGCCGTGGATCGGCATGTTGAAAATGGTCGCGGCGGGCAGGCAGCATTAATCTGGCATTCCTGCGCCACCAGGGAACGGCAGGTGGTGACTTACCGGGAACTACAGGGCAGGGTGGCCGGTTTTGCTGGCGGCCTACGCTCGCTCGGCGTGGAAAAAGGCGACCGTGTCCTGATCGTTATGCCCACCATGATCGAAACAGCCATCGCAATGCTTGCCTGTGCGCGGATCGGGGCGGTGCATGTGGTGGTTTTTGCCGGTTATGCGGGGCCGGAACTGGCGCGCCGGATTGATGATGTGGCCCCCAAAGTCATCATCACCGCCAGTTGTAGCTTTCAGGGGCAGACGGCAATCCCATCTGCACCTGTCCTGAATGAGGCGCTGGACAAAGCGACGCATAGACCACAGGCCTGCGTGATCGTGCAGCGCAAAGCCTGTCCGGCCTCACTTCTGCCGGTGTGCGATCATGATTTCCACATGCTGGAGCAGTCCGCGCCAGCAGAGCCGGTCATACTGCGCTCCGAAGATCCCCTGTATATTCTTCATACATCCGGAACGACGGGTCATGCGAAAGGCATTGTGCGTGACAATGGCGGTCATGCTGTGGCCCTCGCCTTATCCATGGATTTGATCTACGGCTGCAAACCCGGTGACACCTTCTTTACGACATCAGATCTGGGCTGGGTTGTCGGTCACTCCTACGGCGTCTACGCCCCTCTGATCAGCGGCTGCACCAGCGTAATCGTGGAAGGTGGCGCATCTGCTTCCGCCATTCACACGCTCAGTCATGAGCACGAGGTGAAATGTCTGTTCACGACACCCACCCAGATGCGGTTGATGCGGCAGGAAAGCCGTTATCTGTCAGGGGCGATACTGCCCGCGCTGGAGCGCATATTCGTGGCCGGGGAGTATGCGGACCCAACCTTGCTGGACTGGGCGCGATCCTATTTTCGCAAACCAGTGGTCAATCACTGGTGGCAGACCGAAACCGGGTGGAGCATCACCGCCCATTTCTTCGGCCTGCCCGAGCGTGAGCCGGTCTCGCTCATGAATGATATCGGACGGCCTGCGCCAGGATTCCGTCCGACCATAGTGTCGTCCATGCCGGGTGAACGGTGCGGCGAGATCGTCCTGCCCCTGCCGTTGCCGCCCGGTTGTCTGGCGGGTGTCTGGAGAGACAGAGAAATCCATGTTCCTGCGGCCTATCTTGATGAAACGGGCAGGTATTACCGCACCTTCGATGAAGGCGTAATCGAGGATAATCGCGCGGTGCATATGCTCGGACGGTCCGATGATGTCATCAAGGTCGCAGGCCGGAGGATTTCGGGCGTACAGATCGAAAAGATCATCGCCACCCATCCTGCTGTTCATGCGTGTGCCGTGGTGGCAATGCCCGATGGACTGAGAGGGCAGCGGCCTGTCGCCTACGTAGTGCCTGTATCCGAAACTACCTCTAGCCCTTCTTCTGAAGACATCATCGCACAGGTTCATCAAGTCTTCGGTCGGTGGATCGGACTTCGGGAAGTGCATTTAGTTCGACGTTTGCCGACGACTATATCAGGAAAAATCAGACGGAAACATCTGACAGCACGCAAATCTGATGAGATGGTAACATAATCTCTGATATCTTTTCAAAAGCACTTTTGGGGGTGCAACTCGGGTAAAAGAATTGTCAGAATACCGATTGCGGGCAAGAAGGCACAGATACGGTAGACGTACTCGATGCTGGTATGATCGGCGAGTATTCCCAGCATTGCTGCCCCCAAGCCACCCATACCGAACGATAAACCAAAGAAAATTCCCGATACCATCCCAATACGTCCGGGGAGTAGCTCCTGTGCGTAAACCACGATTGCTGAAAATGCGGACGACAAGATGAGGCCAATAATGATGCTGAGAAAAACCGTCATGTTCAAACCAGCGTAAGGCAGCATGAGCGTAAAAGGTAGCACACCCAGTATCGAACCCCAGATGACACGCCGTCGACCGATACGGTCTCCCACAGGGCCGCCTACGATTGTTCCTGTCGCAGCCGCTGCCAGAAAAATGAAGAGATACGTTTGCGCTAGTGCCACGGTCAGATGGAAATGATGCATGAGATAAAACGTGTAATAGCTTGTGATACTGGAAAGATAGAAATATTTCGAGAAAACGAGAGCGATCAGCACGCAGAGCGCCTGCACGATTTTACGCTTGGGAAGAGGTAAAATATCTGTCTTCTCTGCTGTTTTTCTGGACATTATACGACCGGCGTTCTCACGCCATCGTCCCAGTCCTGACAGAAGCGCCATGCCACCCAATGCCACAAGCGCAAACCACGCCAGGCTCCGTCGCCCATGAGGCATGACGATAAAAGCGGCCAGCAGTGGCCCCGTCGCTGTTCCAAGATTGCCTCCGACCTGGAACAAAGATTGAGCCAGCCCATGCGCGCCGCCAGACGCAAGACGGGCGATACGCGATGATTCCGGATGAAAAATTGAAGAGCCTGTGCCCAGGAGGGCGGCCCCCATCAGGAGAACCGAATAGGTTGATGCGAATGCAAGCGTTAGAAGTCCCAGTAAGGTGAAGCCCATGCCGCAGGGCAGAAACAGGGGATGGGAACGCTTGTCGCTGTAGAGACCAATCAAAGGCTGTAATAATGAGGCCGTGATCTGATAGGCTAAGGTCAAGAGCCCGATCTGTCCAAAACTTAATTGAAAACCACCTTTGAGAAGCGGGTAAATTGCCGGCAACAGGGATTGCATCGTGTCATTGAGGAAATGACAGAAGCTGATCGCTCCCAGGACAGTAAAAATAGTGCTGGATGGAGAAGATCGTGTCGTAGAAGCAGTCACCCTATACACCCCATGGAAAAAAGAAGGTCAGTCATATATCTGCGTAGTGCGACGTATTGCCTTGATCTATAGGGCTCGCCACTCACCGCGTGTTTGACCAATAGTAGCTTAGTGGCATGGGACGATGATCTGTCCGACGCGGATTGCACTTTCAAAATCCCCCTCATTCCTGTTGAAAACCCGTGAAAATGAAAACCAATCTGGAGCGCATATTCTTGGAGCGAATGAAGGAGAGGAAGGCACGCACGTATTCTGTTGTGATTTTGTCTAAAAATCGCAAGTGTCATCAGGCCGTAGGGACGTAGCCTCAGAAATGCTTTCAGCCTCGTATACGCTCATCAATGATCGCAAGATTCCTCTGGAATGTTTGAACGAGATCAGGTGCGAAGCACGCAATGTCGTCCTGTGTTAGTATGTCATCTTACCGATGTTTCAATGCCGTAAAGCTCGTTTTTCTGAAATCTGATACTCTTCAATGAGTTTATCCAGAAAACCGAAGAGTTTTTGATTCATGTCATCATAGTGATTGGCACGTAAAGCAGCTGGTTGCTGCACGAAACGTCGGTCACGCATGGCTTTTAGTTCGTTTTCAGAGGCTGCAATCAGTAATTCAACGACTTCCGGTGTCAATTCCATATGGCACTGAAAACCATAGACAAGAGAGCTATATTCGACAATCTGCCTTGGGCATCCAGCACTATAGGCAATGACAGTAGCCTCCGGGGTAAGGCCTGGCATGTCATTATGCCAATGTCCAACCTCAAGAGTAGAACCAAATCCAGAAAACTTATGATTGAGACGTCCATTCTCTGTTAAGTTGATCGGAAATTTTCCAATTTCCGGTTCTGGACTGTGGGCGTAATCTGCGCCCAGAGCTTCTCTGATCAGTTGCGATCCGAGGCAAACACCGACGACAGCTTTGCCTGCTGTAATACATTGGCTGATCAGAGTGCGTTCGGCTGCCGCGTCGAAGTGGGAACATTCATCCTGTGTTGTGGCGGGCGACTGAGGTCCGCCCATAACGATGAGCAGATCGATATTATTCGCCGTCTGAGGAAGGGTGTCATGCAGGTAAGAACGGGAATAGGTAACATCGTAACCATGTTTATGCGCCCAGGTTTCGAATGCGCCGGGTGCTTCGAAGGATTCATGGATGACAAAGTGTATGTTCATGGATCAGTCCTGTCAGGGGATGCACGCCGGTGCGCGTGATGGTCGGGATCTGGAGGGCGTCATTTCACGCTGCTCCGCTGTGCTAGAAGATGTTTGAGGAGAGGTCTGGCTTCGGAAAACGACGATGCTGCTGCCTGCCATTGTGCAGGTGGATGAGCTGGCGGTGTCTCGATTGACGAGAAACCGCACTGGCGCAGGGCTGCGAGCTGATCTGGCAGGATAGACCCGCTGGCGCGGAGTTCTCCTGAAAAACCGTGTCGGCGAAGCGTGGTGGCCAGTGTGAAACCACGACCATCCCTGAAGCTGGGGAAAGAGATAACAACCATGCCGACATAGGCGAGTATGGGCACGATCTGGTCAAAGGCGGTGTTGCCGTCGACACGTAATCCTATGGGAGCAATTCTGGTCAGTTCTGTCGGAGACATGTCTCGGGCAACCTGAAAAGGAAGCAGAAGATTGTGTCCGGACGCTGGAGGAATATCAGTGGCCTGCCAGGTTTCACGAACAGGTCGCCCATTCTGGTCAACGAGGGGCATATGCGGCCTCCTTGAAGGGTGTCGTGCCAACCCTCTTCAATGTATCTATGAAGCGTTCATCAGAAACACGGTGCGCCAGATAGGCCTTCACGATGGCATCGACGGCATTGACGATCTTTTCGGAAGATACCGCTGGACCAATAATACTTCCGACGGAGGCCTGATCTCCCGCATTGCCCCCCAACGTGATCTGGTAAAATTCCTGCCCAGCTTTGTCCACGCCCTGCATGCCAATATGTCCCACGTGATGGTGGCCGCAGGCGTTGATGCAGCCCGAGACATTCAGGTCCAGTTGTCCCAGTTCCCGTTCCAAGCCGTTTTCTGCAAAATGACGGGCGATGCGTTGTGCGACCGGAATGGACCGTGATGTCGCCAGGCTGCAATAATCGAGGCCTGGGCAGGAAATGATATCCGTCAGGTAACCGATGTTTCCGGTACCCAATCCCGCTGCTACGAGGTTTTGCCACAGATCGAGCAGATCAATCTGGCGGACATGCGGTAGAACCAGGTTCTGCTGATGGGTCACGCGGATTTCACCGAAGGAATAACGATCGGCAAGATCCGCGACACGCTCCATTTCGTCGCCACTAATATCACCCGGAATGCCGCCGGGAGCCTTGAGGGAGATTACGGCGCTGATGTAGCCTGCTTTCCTGTGTGGATGTGTGTTGGACGCAAGCCAGTTGGAAAAGACAGGATCGCTGTTCGCCTGACGTTTCAGGTCACCGGAACCATCCATAAGTGTTTCAAACGGGGGTTCAGTGAAACGGGCCTGTAAAGCAGTGATGATCTCAGGACCGAGCACGTTATAATCGGTCGGCATTCCGGCCAGTTCGTGCTCGATCATCTGGACAAAATTCTCAGGTTTCATGTCCTTGATCAGAATTTTGATCCGGGCTTTATACATATTGTCCCTGCGACCCAGTGCATTATAGGTGCGCAGGACGGCTTCGACGTAGCGGAGCAGATCCCGTACCGGCAGCCAGTCCCGTAATTTGACGCCGATAGCGGGTGTCCGGCCTAGCCCACCTCCCGCATAGAGAGAAAATTCAGCTTCTCCATCGGCGTTCCGGAGCGCTTGAATACCAATATCATGGAAACGGATCGCGGCCCGATCAATGGGTCCCCCGGTAATGGCGATTTTGAACTTGCGTGGCAGATAGGTGAACTCAGGATGATCCGTTGACCATTGCCGTAATATTTCCGCATAGAGTCGCGGATCCACGACTTCTTCCGCCGCTGCGCCCGCAAAATGATCGGCTGTAACATTGCGCACGCAATTGCCACTGGTCTGGATGGAATGCATGTCGGCCTTCGCCAGAACATCAAGAATATCGGGCGTATCTTCCAGACGGATCCAGTTGAACTGCATATTCTGTCGGGTCGTGAAATGCCCGTAGCCTCGATCGAAATGACGGGCAATATAGGCAAGCTGTCGGAGTTGTCCGGAACTCAACAATCCATAAGGCAATGCTATGCGCAGCATATAGCCGTGTAGCTGAAGATAGACGCCATTCATCAGCCGGAGTGGCTTGAATTCATCCTCACTCAATGCGCCGCCCAGGCGACGTTCGACCTGTTCGCGGAAGACAGCCACGCGCGCGCGCAGATGATCACGATCATAATCATCGTAGCGGTAAATTCCCGCAAAATCCGGCTGGTGACCCGATACAGGCGGAGAGGGGAGAGGGACGGGCCTGGGCATGTGTTGACTCTGCGTGCCCAGATCATCCCGAACACTGGGACCAAAGGCCCGGATCTGTTCACGATAGGTGAGGGGAGCGGGTGCTGCATGCATATCTATGACCTCACGCGCCGCCTGAGCGTCTTCCGCGGTCTGCAACGCTGCAGGAAATGCCTCACTCTCAAAACAGCCAGCGGCTTCGAACTGCTCCGACCATGTCTGTTGGGTCGTCAACCAGACAACGGTTCCGTCGTTCAGTCGGCTGGCCGTCACATAACGCCCTGTCATCCTGCTGCCTTTCGCCCGGCCATGCTCCCATTATCCAATCAGAGGTCGCGCGGTTTTTTGGATAAGCTTTCAAAGCAATGAGAAGTCTTGCAGCTTCCCTGAGGAGAGGATTATAGCCTAAGAGTGGCCCGCTATAGAGGGCCGGTTTTGGAAAATAAGGTAGGCCGGTTTGTCTGCACGGCATGAATTCACCATTGAGCTGATTGGCGATCCGACGAGAGCCGTCTATCTCGACTTGGCCGAGTCCATTATTCGGGAGATCGAGCGAGGGCGGCTGAAGCCTGGACAGATCCTTCCTGGAACTCGCGCATTGTCGCGAACTCTGGGGGTGCATCGTAACACCGTTGATGCGGCCTATCATGAACTGACGATGCAGGGATGGCTCGTTGCCCGGTCGTCACAGGGAACATTTGTCGCGGACGACCTCCCTGTTGCAGACACGATCCCCGCTCAAAAACAGACCCCTGTGAAGAAGAACATTCCATCGAGGACTATGAAGACGCAGGTTTTGCGGGTCTCGGATGGTACGCCAGATCCCAGGATTATGCCGCGAAACGAGTTGGCACGGGCGTTTCGAAGCGTTCTGACATCCTCTCTTTTCCTCTCTTCTGATGATTACGCGGATCCGCGTGGTTCGAGCGAGTTGAGAGCGGCTCTGGCGAATGAATTTCTTAATGCACGCGGACTGTCGGTCTCAGCCGATGATCTTTTGATCACGCATGGCAGTCAGATGGCGCTTTTTCTTGCGGCATCCGTGGTGCTACGGACCGGAGATAGCATCGCAGTTGAAAATCCGGGCTATCCTTTTGCGTGGGCTTGTTTCAGGGCGGCTGGCGCCCGTACGGTAGGCATACCCGTTGATGAAGATGGCATTGACGTCGACTATCTGGAGCGTCTGATAAAACGTGACGAAAGTATCAAAGCCGTCTATGTGACGCCACATCATCAATATCCCACCACCGTAACACTAGGGGCGGGAAGACGCCTGAAATTGCTGGAAATCGCTCGGCGGCATGATCTGGTTATCATCGAGGATGACTACGATCATGAATACCGTTTTGACAGCCATCCCGTGCTACCTCTTGCCGCACGTGCTAGACCCGACCAACGCCTGATTCACATCGGTTCTCTCTCCAAGCTGACTGCGCCAGCCTTGCGGCTCGGTTATGTGATCGCTGCGCCGGACATTCTGAATCGTATGGTCCATTTGCGTGAAATTGTTGACCGCCAGGGAGATGTGCCTCTGGAACAGGCTCTGGCTCATATGATTACAAGTGGACTACTGGCGCGGCACGCGCGAAAAGCCCGTCGGATCTATGCCACGCGCCGTGATTTTTTTATCGACGAAATTCAGAAATATTTTGGGAATCTAATAGAGTTTACGGTTCCTGCTGGTGGCTTGGCCGTTTGGCTCCGTGTCGATAACCGCATTGATGTGCGGGTATGGGCGAAAGCTGCTGAAGGCGAAGGCTTGCGTATCGCAAGTGGAGAGCGTTTCTCTCTCGACGGTAAACTTGAGCTTAACTGTTTGCGTTTTGGTTATGCTCATCTGAACGAAGATGAAATCCACAAGACTCTCACGATATTGCGCTCTTCTCTTTCCTCCTCCGATTGTGCGGAGCTGCAGATAACCTGAAGAGTTTCATCAGCCCGTTGAGTTGATCGTCGGGCATACAACCGACGATCAACATCAGGAAAGGAAGTCTTTGATGATACGCCCACCATTTCCACCATTTGACGATAATACTGCTGCGTTGAAGACAAGGCTGGCAGAAGATGCTTGGAACAGCCAAGATATTGCTAAAGTTGCGAAGGCTTACACTGCGGATAGTTTTTGGCGCAACAGGGCTGAATTTATTCACGGGCATGATGAGATTGTCGCTTTTCTAAAGCGGAAATGGACTGTCGAGCTTGATTATCGTTTGATCAAGGAAGTCTGGGCATTTCGAGAAAATCGGATTGCCGTACGTTTTGTATATGAATGGCATAATGCTGAGGGTAACTGGTTCAGGTCACATGGGAATGAAAATTGGGAGTTTGATGAAGCAGGCCTGATGCGCTCACGCTTCGCTTCCATAAACGATGAGGTAATCAGATCGGAAGAACGCCTTTTCCATTGGGAGGGTAACCGGCGGCCTGATGATCATCCAGGCCTCTCGGCACTGGGACTTTGACAGGTGTCCAGTATGATTCCGAGTCCTTCCTGCTTAAATCGAGACGGCGACGTGTTGAAAACCGGCCTAGATAGTTTTTCAAAACCGGAACTTTAAAGTCGCCAGTTTCTGTGTTGCTTTCTCTAGAGCATTTTCTATTGGAAGCCATGCAATCATGAAATTTACTGGCGTCAGCGCATTCCCGATAACGCCCATGAACGAAAAAGGTGTCGATCAGACGGGGTTTGAGCGCCTAATTACTCGTCTGGTTGATGCGGGTGTAGATTCGATTGGAGTGCAAGGCTCCACCGGCAATTATCCATATCTTACACGTGACGAGCGGGTTCGGTTTGCGCGTGTCGCGGTGGATGCCGCCCAAGGTACACCTGTTGTTGCCAGTATTGGCGCATTCCGGACACGCGATGTGCTCTCGCTGAGCGACGGATTGCAGAATGCGGGGGTCAGTGCCCTGTTGCTGCCTGTTGTTGCTTACCACGGTCTCAGAGAGGAAGAAGTTTTTACGCTTTACAAAACTGTCAGTGAAAACGTCTCTGTTCCGGTCATTCTCTATGACTCGCCTGGTATCAGCCGGTTTGAATTTTCTGATGATTTGTATGCACGTATTTGCGTTTTGCCTCGTATCGGCTCTGTGAAAATTCCTAGTGGATGGCCAACTCGTCAGAAGGCTCAGGAGCGCCTTCAGCGGCTGATCAAGGTTCTTCCGGCTACGACGGTCGTAGGTGTGAGCGGTGATGAGACGGCTGCGGCTGCACTCCGGGCGGGTGCAAAAATCTGGTATTCTGAATGGGGTGGAATTTTTCCGCGTAAAGCGAAGGAACTGGCAGAGGCGGCTCTGACAGGGGACGATCAGAAAGTGGCCGTAGTCTCGCAAAAATTCGAGCCATTTTGGGAGATGTCTCGCAAATATGGCGGTAGTCTACGCCCGATATGTGCGGTGGCTTTCGAGCTTGGACTAACCGACAGGCACAATCTGCCGCTGCCTATGCTCGAGATCAGCGATCTTGATCGTGGCATTCTTGAAAAAGCCATTTCTGTGCATGGAATGGACTGATCCCTCAATGAACGGTCCCGTGGTTGGGTATGAGACAGACATATCACAGGCGTAAGACCGTTCACTTTGCCGCTAAGACTGGCAGCTTTCGCTTCTGATAGCAAGCGAAGTTCATCTCATCAAATGAATACTGCGAGACATAATATGGAAGAATTGAATTTACGGGAGAAGTCTTACTTTGATGATCGTGCTACCAAAGAAATGGCTGTTCATCTGAAGCCTGGTCAGAAAACCCCGAAAGAAATACTTTCTTATGCCTGTAGAATTCTTGCCATGACAGGGCAGGAGGCCGGTCTGGCTGGGCAGATCAGCATGCGCTCTGATCGTCCGGGTGCGTATTGGACTCTTCGGTTTGGCCTGGGGTTTGACGAAGCAACTCCCGACGATTTTATTGAGGTGGATCGAGATCTCCATACGCTGACAGGCGAGGGGATGGCCAACCCTGCAACCCGTTTCCATCTGTGGGTTTATGATGCTCGCCCTGACGTTATGTCATTGATTCATACGCATGCACCATGGGTGTCTGCACTGGCGGCGGCACGACAGCCTCTCGTCGTTGCACAGATGGATATGACGCCTCTGTATGACGATTGCGCGTTCCTGGGAGAATGGCCTGGCGTCCCTATTGCTGATCAGGAAGGCGTTATTATTTCAAGAGCGCTTGGGAACAAGAAGTCAATTATTCTTGCACATCATGGATTTCTGACAGCAGGACGGTCGGTGCAGGAAGCAACCTATCTTGCTGTGTATCTTGAGCGCGCAGCCAGAATGCAAATTCGGGCACAGGTTTTTGGACCAGTGACGCCCGTGGACGATAAACTGGCCCGCGAAGCGCATGATTATCTTCTGAAGACCTCAATCGTTAATGCAACCTTTGACTACTGGTCGAGGCAAGTTGACAGGTGTTCCCAGTTTTCCGCGTGAGTTTACAATTATTCTGTCAATAAACAGACGCGATTGTTTGTAAAATTCCCCGTTGTTAAAAAATACTGATTTATTTGAATGTAAATGTTTTAACGCGGGGAAGAGGACATGTTTTCTGTAGTTGTTAAATGAAAAAGGATTAAATAAATGGGTATGTTCTTTTGTGTTGCTTTGTTGGGTCTTGGTACCGTCTCTTTTGGCTATGCGGGGGAGTATTTTCTGTTCCGATTGTCATAATGGTCGTATATAGTTTGATTAGGGCTAATCGACATTCATGCGATCCAGATCATGGCTGCTGCAAGATAGATGAAGCCTGTAAAATGGATGGTTCTGCGATCGTAGCGCGTTGCGAAACGACGAAAATGTTTGAGGCGATTGAAGCATCGCTCGATATGGTTTCGGTCTTTGTAAAGAGCCTGGTCGAGCTAAGGAATGGAATAGAGAAGTTCTGCTTTGGTAGTGAACTCTCCTATTTCTGCGATGATTCTCACAATCCGCTGCTCAATCTCTCTGATCTGGCAGGTAGAGTCCATCAGACCAGTCTCGGGTCGCATCACTGCGGACAATGGTTTGCGTAGGGGTGTCCGCGTGCTCGACCACCAGTCTTCAATTATTGATCGGACGTTGCTAAGGTTGAAGTAAGGAAGTCGGATTGGCTCTTTTTTAAGAGCCTGATCCAAAAGTTTTTGAACAATACCAGCATGTTGTGATTCATCCGTCTTTGCAAAGGGATGGAGTGATTGGTGGCATAGACTGGTATTGCCCGACACGAACATAGCCGGGAGGGATTGCGATATCCACCGGATATGAGGGATGCCGGGTGGGCTTTGATTATGCCGTTCGTGCCCCCCGGCGAAACGGGGCGGACGGCCTCGCACGGCGGATATGCGCAGGTTGTAAACGCGATACTCTATGTCGCCTCGGGTGGGTGTGCGTGGCGTCTGCTGCCGAAATGCTTTCCACCGTTCCTGACCGTCAGGCGCTACTTTTACGCATGGCCTAATGCCGGACTGTTCGAAGCGATGAACACGGTACTGGTCATGAACCTTCGGGAGATCGAAGGGCATGAGGCCTCCCCGAGCACGGGCGTGATTGATAGCCAGTCGGTGAAAACCACGGAAAGCGGGGGAATTTCCGGTTATGACGCTGGAAAGAAGGTCAAAGGTCGCAAGCGCCATATTCTGACGGATACCTGAGGCTTCCTGATCTTCCTCCTTCTTCATGCCGCTGACATTCAGGATCGTGACGGGGCTGTCGATGTCCTGGCGGCAATACGCAAACATTTTCCATGGCTTCGCCACGTCTTCGCCGATGGCGGCTATGCCGGTAATAAACTGAGATCCGTGCTCGCCAGCATGGGAAAATGGACGGTCGAAATCATCAGGCGATCAGACACAACCAAGGGCTTTGAAATCCTGCCTCGCCGCTGGGTGGTCGAACGAACATTCGCCTGGCTCGGTCGCTGCAGGCGGCTCGCCAAAGAC